>JAGWBB010000029.1:0-33791 GCA_021296095.1 Desulfurellaceae bacterium
CAAACGCGCCGTCAGCTTTCGGGGAGCTATCTATCTCGCTGCCTCGGTGATCCTCCTTAACTGATGACAGGCCCTAGCAAATAGGAGTGAAAATTACCTCCAGGTTGCCACCATGAAAAATTCCGCGCAAATGTCCCATGGACAAGGAGGCTGGTCTGAGACGACTCGCCATCTATCCTGACAGGAACACGTCTGGCCAACTCCGTAAGGCGAGGATCACTGCGCACAGCCCTTGCCAATTCCGTTGCTGCCACATCACGCACAAGGCTGTCCTGATCGTGAGTGCCCCGTTCCAGGATACTGAGTAAAGTGCCCCAGTCTGAATATATCCTTAGATAGGAAGCCGCGGCCGCGATCTGCACGAGCGAGTCTGGGTGGAACAGGCAGGCTTCCATGAGTTCTGCTGCGGCCAATCCAGTTGGCTCCTTGTTAAGACGACGAACCAAGTCTGGCAAAAATTCGACCAGATTAGAAGAATCTATCCAATTGGACGATTCGTAACGCCGATGGAGACGAGGTTGTATGTCCCTAGCACCAACACGTATCCTGGCGGAGTGCAAAATCGGAGGAAGGGGAAATTGTGGCCTGTCCTCTTCAAGGATACTGCCTTGTACCGCTTCGAGACCAGTCTTGGGTCCCCTTCCCATTTACCTACCAAGAAGGAGTAAGAAAGCCGCTTGCGATTGCACCGCAGCACTATCAGACCGTTCGAAAGCTTGTTGCCAAGGAATAGGTTCAGCGACCTTTTCGTAGGGCATAATTTTCCCCGGTGTCCTTGCCTCGTACGGTTCCTTCGTACCGCGCAATCATGCCGCTTCCCCGTTTTACCGCAAATCAGGTCTGAAAGCTCGGCATGATTTCCTTGGCGAACAGCTCCAGCGAGCGGGTCGATTTCCTGGGGTCCATACCGGCCAACTGCGTGCTCATGATGAAATGGGTGCACTGAAACTCGTTGGTGAAGCGCTCCATTTTTTGGGCGACCTGATCCGGGGTGCCGATCATGACCGCCCGGCCAAAGGCCGAGTCGCGCAGCTCGCTCGGCCTGGTGAAGGTCCACACGTCTTTGTCGCCGGGCGCGTCGTTGGCCTCGGCCAGGATGTGGCCGTAGAACTCCATCATACTGAACAGGTGATCCTGGCAGTCCGCCCAGGCCTGATCCTCGGTCTCGGCCAGGTAGACCAGGCGGAGCTGGGCGATATGGAAATCGTCCGGGTTGCGCCCACACTGCTTGAGTTCGTCGATATAGCACGGCGCCGGGTCGGGGCCGATGGTGGCCATCAGGTGACAGCCGAGTCGGGCCGCGCTGCGGGTCGCCTTCTCCGCCCGCGCGCCAATCCACAGCGGCATGGGCTGCTGGACCGGCTTGGGGCTGAGACGCAGGTCTTTGACCTGGGTGAAGCGGCCGTCAAAGCTGACCCGGTCCTCGGTCCAGACCTTTTGGAGCAGCTCGACGCCCTCGCGCAAACGGGCCGAGCGCTCCTTACGCGGCATGCACAGGGCGTCAAACTCCATATACGAGTAGCCCTGGCCGACGCCGAGGTCGAAGCGGCCGTTTGACCAGATGTCCACGCAGGTCGCGTCTTCGGCCACCCGAATCGGGTGCTGAAACGGCAGCAGCAGGATAAACGTGCCGATACGGATCGTGCTGGTGCAGCTGGCAATCGCCGCTGCGGTCGGCAGCAGCGAGGGATTGTAGCCGTCGTCCGTAAAGTGGTGCTCGGTCAGCCACACGTGGTCATAACCCAGCTGCTCGGCCCGCAGCGTCTGCTCCAGTACGGCCCGGTACAGCTCGGGGTATGGCCGGGCCCACGGCTGGGGATTACGGAAATCTTGCATGAAGCCGAATTTCATCGTATGCACCTCTCAGTTCCGGGCGTTCTTCTCGTAGTGTACATAGCGAGTTTTCCAAAGGAGGGACAGGCCATGAAACTTTCCGGTCAGGTCGCTATTGTGACGGGTGGCGGTTCTGGACAGGGCCGCGCCAGCTCGCTGCTGTTTGCCCAGGAGGGGGCCAAGGTCGTGGTGGCGGATGTCAACGCGGACGGCGCGGAGGAGACGGCCCAGCTGATCAACCGCAACGAAGGCGGCCAGGCCACCGCACTCAGGGCGGACGTAACGCGGGCCAGCGATGCCCAGAGCATGGTTGACGCTGCGGTCAGCAACTACGGGCGGCTGGACATCCTGATCAACAACGCCGGGATGACGCTGTTCAAGGGCATTGACGATACCAGCGAAGAGGACTGGGACCGCATCGTCAACACCAACCTCAAGGGCGTGTTCCTGTGCTGCAAGGCAGCCATTCCGGCCATGCGCGAAAGCGGCGGCGGCAGCATTGTCAATATCGCCTCGGTTGCCGGTCTGATCGGCATGCCCCAGCACTTTGCCTACTGCGCGGCCAAGGCCGGGGTGATTCATTTCACCAAATCGCTGGCCCTGGATCACGGCCCGGAGCATATCCGCATCAACTGCATCTGTCCGGGCGGAGTCCTGACGCCGATGCTGGGCGAGGTCATTGATGTCAACAACGTAGCCCAGGTCGACCGGGTGGCAAGACAGCACGCCCTGGGCCGTATTGCCGACCCGCAGGAAATCGCGCGAGTGAGCCTGTTTCTGTGTTCTTCGGACGCCTCGTTCATGACCGGGGCGGCGGTCACGGTGGACGGCGGCATTGCGGCCGGCCGGCTGAGGCGGGCGTCGCCATGTCTCGACGATGGCGCGGCCTGGTGTGGGTGTTGCTCGGCCTGAGCTGTCCGGCGCCCGGCCTCGGCTACCAGGAAATCCCGGTTCTCGACGGCGGGACCATCCGGGGTCGGATCGTTCTCAGCGGCCCCATCCCCGCGCCGGGCATCCTGCCGGTCCACAAGAACCGGGCGGTGTGCGGCGCGGAGGTGGCCGATCAGAGTCTGATCGTCAGCCCGAACCGGGGTGTCAAAAATGCGGCGGTCATCGTCGAGGGCATCACGGCCGGCAAGGCGGCCGAGCACGGCTTGGCCGTCCTGGACAACAAAGCCTGCGCCTTTGTTCCTCGGGTCCAGACCCTGGTGGTCGGCCAGACGCTGGAGTTGCGCAACAGCGATCCCATTCTGCACGACGCCCACGCCCACCTGCCGTCTTACGAAACCCTGTTCAACCTGGGCCTGCCCCACTGGCGTCGGGTGCGTCACACCCTGCGGGACACCGGGCGCATCAGCATCGACTGCAACGTCCTGCATACCTGGATGCGGGCCTATCTCGTTGTGACAGACCATCCGTACGCCACGATCAGCGATGCCGAGGGGCGCTTCAACCTGGAGCAGGTGCCGGCCGGCACCTACACGCTCCGGGTGTGGCACGAACGCCTGGGGGAGCTGAGCCGCCGGATAGTGGTCGGAGCACGACGCGAGATCGTGCTCGACCTGGCCTACGGACACGCGGAATGACGGCAGACCGGTTCGGCTCGATTCCGGTCTGCCCGAGACGGCGTTCAGCTGAACAGCACGTCTTTGGCGTACAGGGTATCCACGTATTCCCGGACCGCCTGGATCTTCTGATCCTTCACATCGAAGCGCACGTGGTAGTAGTTCTCGTAGGTTTTGCCCTTGGCGGTTTTACCCCGAGCGATCCACTCGACCGCCACGGCGTTGTCTTCGGCGATCGCGCTCTGTACCTGGATCGACACGCTGTTAGGCTCAAAATAGGGCTGCGCCTTGCCAAGGAAACCTTCGAGTATCTCCTGTTTGCCACTGTAGGTGCCCGAAACGGGCAGCGAGCCGGGCAGCCACCACGTCGCATCGTCGGCAAAGGCGGCGGTCACGCCGTCGATATTGCCGTGTGATAAATCTTCGATAAAACCCAACACGATTTTTTTGCTCTCTTCAGCGCCCATGGGACACCTCCTTATGTCTGTTCCTTGTACCTCACTCGCCGCCACGATCACAAGCCGCCGGTCGTGTCTCAGCTTGCCTTTCTCTCTTCGAGAAGGACCATGCTGCTCCACAAACCCTCCTGCGCGTTCGCGCCCTTCGGCGGGGCTCAGGACAGGCTTCCCCCTTTGAAAAGGGGGACTGAGAGGGATTTTTCCGGTGTGGCTGCTGCACTCGGAGCGGGTCGCTGGAAGCGCAAGCTTGACCGCGCCCGGCTTGTGGGGCATAGCCAAGCCAGGGGATAGGCAAAAAAGGAGGCCGCGTATGGATCTGAGCGGAAAAACAGCCCTGGTGACGGGGTCGAGTTCGGGCATTGGACGGGGGATCGCCCTGGCCTTTGCCCAACAAGGTGCCAATGTCGTTATCACCGGTCGCAACCAGGAACGCATTGCCCAGGTTGTGCGCGAGGCCGAGGCCAGCGGCGGCAGAGCCGTGGGGCTCAGCGCCGATGTCGCCAGCTTCGGCGAGGTGCAGGCCATGGTCGAGCAGGCCCGGGCCGCGCTCGGTCCGATCGACATTCTGGTCAATAACGCCGGGGTGTTTGCCACCCGTCCGCTGCACGACATGACCGAGACCGAGTGGGACGACATGCTGGCCGTGGACCTCAAAAGCGTCTTCAACTGCACGCGGGCCGTGATCGACGACATGCGCGCCAGCGGCTGGGGACGCATCGTCTGTATTACAGGCCTGGTCGGCAATGTGGGCTATGCCAACACTGCCCATGTGGCTGCGGCCAAAGCCGGGGTGCACGGCTTTGTCAGAGCCCTGGCGCGTGAGGCCATTGACGCGGGGATTACGGTCAACGCGATTACGCCGGGGCTGATCGACACGCCCATCCTGGCCGGCATCAGCGAGGCCCAGATGGCGGTCTTTACCCAGGAAATTCCGGCCGGCCGGATTGGCACGGTCGAAGAGATCGCGGCCGCAACTGTGTATTTCAGCTCGGACGCCGCAGCCTATACCACCGGGCAAATCCTGAATATCAGTGGCGGCGGAGTGGTATAAGAAATGACGAATTATGAAAGGAGGCGGCTATGGCTCGTATCGGGGTAGCGTTTGCCGGCGGCATGTCACCAACAGAGATTGTTGAGTGCGTCAGGCTGGCCGAGGAGCTGGGCTATGAGTCGGCCTGGGTCGCCGAGGGGCACGGCGGGGACCAGTTTGCGATCCTGTCGGCATGTGCCGTACAGACCGAGCGGATTCTGCTCGGTACCAGCATCAGCAGCATTTTTGTCCGCAGCGTGCCGACGATTGCCATGGCTGCGGCCAGCGTCGATCACCTGTCTGGGGGACGCCTGATCCTGGGGCTGGGCTCCAGCCACAAGGTCCAGGTCGAACCGGAGCACGGCGTCGTGTATCGCAAACCCGTCCAGCGCATGCGCGAGAGCGTGGAGATCATCCGTACCTTGCTGCGCGACGGACAGGTGTCGTACCAGGGTCAGGAAGTCAACATCGACAGCTTTGACCTGTGGTTTGAGCCGCTGCGGCGCGACATCCCGATCTATCTGTCGGCCGTTTTTCCGCGCATGCTGGAGACCTGCGGCGAACTCGCGCAGGGCACGATCCTGGTCTGGAGCACCCTGGAATCCGGCCGTCAGGCTGCCGAACACGTAGCCGTGGGCGCCCGCCGGGCGGGGCGCGATCCGGCCGAGGTCGATATTGTGTCGCTGCTGCCGTGCAGTGTGGCCGAGGACCGGCGGGAAGCGATGGATCGGCTGCGACCGGCCGCCGCCTTCTACGCCGGGTTTTTCCCGCGCTATAACCGCCTGATGGCCGAGAGCGGTTTTGCCGAAGCGGCCGCCGCCATCCGCCAGGCCTGGCTCACCGGCGACCGCGAAGGTGCGACACGGCTCGTCCCGGATGACATGGTCCAGGCCCTGAGCCTTGCCGGTCCGGCGGCAGACAGCCGGGAGCGGCTCGAAGCGTATCGGGAGTCGGGCATTCGGCTGCCGGTCATTTTTCCGGTTGGCGGCGAGCCGGACGGCAAGGCAAGGGTCATGGAGGCGATTCGGGCCTGCGCGCCGTGAAGCCCCCTCCCCTCGGCAGTAATCGCGACGCCGCTCAGTACGTCCCTGTGGGCAGCTTGGTGTGATCCCAGCTTGAGGTTTTGACCGGGGTGATCTTGAGAATCGCCCGTTTTTTGGCTCGCTCTTTGAGGACCGCATCCTCTGGAGGGGCGGGCGCTTCGCCACCCCGAAACTGACGAACCTCACGCATCACGTTCCAGACCTCTTGGGGATCGTCAATGACCTCACAGTCGCCGCGGATCATCAGACCCCTGAGCTGGTCGTAGGCGTCTCCAGACTCGATCATGACCGTCACCTTGGGGTTGCGGCGGGCGTTGACCACCTTTTGCGCCTTCTTGAAGGAGGTCATGTAGATGCAGCCGTCTTTGACCATATACGACATGGCAACGGCGTGGGGATAGCCGTTTTTGTCGATGGTACACAGGGTCATGGTTGTGGCCTCGACCAGGTAGGCCCGCTGCTCTTCCGGGGTGAGTTGGATCTGGCTCTGTCTGTTCATCGCTGTCCTCTCTACTGGGCAAACCAGCCGCCGTCGATCACCAGTTCCGTGCCGGTGGTATAGGCCGCCTCGTCCGAACACAGGTAGAGCGAACCGTAGGCGATCTCCTCCGGCCTGCCCAGGCGTCCCATTGGCGTTGCGGCTTTGATCTGCTCGTTCTGCTCTGGAGTGAGACCGCTGAGAATCGGCGTATCTATCTGGCCCGGATGAATCGAGTTGACCCGGATGCCTGCTTTGACGTACTCCAGGGCGGCCGACTTGGTCATCAGCCGAACAGCTCCCTTGGTGGCGTGGTAGGTGATCGAGCCCGGGCTGCCGATCAGGCCGTACAGAGAGGAGATATTGACAATCGCCCCACCGCCCGCCTCGCGCATGGCCGGCACCGCCGCCTTCATCCCCAGCCACACGCCGGTCTGGTTGACCGAAATCATGGTATTCCAACCCTCAAGCGTTTCCTCTTCGGTGCCCCGCGGCCAGTAGATGCCGGCGTTGTTGATCAGCGTGGTCAGCTTGCCGAAGCGTGATACCGCTTCGCCGACGGCACGCTCCCAGTCCGCCTGCCGGGTCACATCCAGGTTGACGAAGACCGCCTCGCCGCCGTTTGCGTTGACCGCTTCGACCACCGCCCGGCCCTTGTCCTCCTGAAGGTCGCCGGCCACCAGCTTGGCCCCCTCGGCGGCAAAAATCCGCGCATGAGCCGCTCCGATACCGCTCGCTCCGCCCGACACCAGGGCCACTTTTCCGTCCAGCCGTCCTGCCATAGTTGCCTCCTGCGTTTTCCCGTATCAGTATCCCAGGCGGTCTGGACGCGCAAGGAATTGCGCCGAATAGGAAACGTGATATTTGATGTGACATGGTCATCACGCTTCCTATCGATACCAGGTTAGAGGGGAAGGAAGCGTATACGGAGGAGGCGTCATGGATTTCCAGCTCAGTGAAGAACACGAAGAGATTCGACAACAGGTGCGCGCCCTGTGCTCCCGCTTTCCGGACGAATACTGGCGCGAGCGGGACGAAACGGGCGAGTTTCCGTGGGACTTTTATCAGGCGATTGCCGACGGAGGATGGCTCGGGGTGACGATTCCGCCCGAGTACGGGGGCAGCGGTCTGGGCATTACCGAAGCCGCCATCGTCATGCAGACAGTCGCCGAGTGCGGCGGCGGCACGCAGGCCTGCTCGGCCATTCACCTGGGTATTTTCGGCCTGGAACCGCTCATCAAATACGGCACCGAGGAGGCCAAGCAGAAATACCTGCCGCCCATCCTGAGCGGCGAGCTGCACGTGTCGTTCGCCGTTACCGAACCGGACGCGGGCACCAACACGACCCAGATCTCGACCTTTGCCAAACGCGAGGGCGACGACTACGTGGTCAACGGCCAGAAGGTCTTTATCACCAAGGCGCGTGAATCCAAAAAGATGCTGCTGCTGACGCGTACCACGCCCTACGAAGAAGCCGCCAAAAAAACCCTGGGCATGAGCCTGTTTTTTGCCGATATCGACCCCCAGGCGGTCGAGGTCAACGAGCTGCACAAGTGCGGCCGTAAAGCCGTCGATACCAACACGCTGTTCATCGACAACCTGCGCGTGGCCAGGCAAGACCTGATCGGCGAAGAGGGCCGGGGCTTCTACTACATCCTGGACGGCATCAACCCGGAGCGGATTCTGGTCGCCGCCGAGTGTGTCGGCATGGGCCGCCGGGCGATCCAGAAGAGCGTCCAGTACGCCAAGGAGCGGGTCGTGTTCGGCCGGCCGATCGGCATGAACCAGGGCATTCAGTTTCCCCTGGCCGAATCCTTCGCCAAGCTGGAGACCGCCGACCTGATGGTCCAAAAGGCGGCCTGGCTGTACGACCACGGCCAGCCGTGCGGCAAAGAGTCCAATATCGCCAAATACATGGCGGCCGAGGCCGCGTGTGAGGCGGCCGACCGCGCCATGCAGGCTCACGGCGGCTACGGCTACATCAAGGAGTACGATGTCGAGCGCTACTGGCGCGAGGCGCGGCTGTTCCGCATCGCGCCGATCTCCCAGGAAATGGTCCTCAACTATGTTGGCGAGCACGTCCTGGGCCTCCCCAAGTCGTACTAGGTTCGGGTCGGAGACGGTATGAAAATCGGTTACATGCCCGACACCCACGGCGGCCCCTACGAACAGCCGGAGCCGTCCCCCGAGGCGGCCGCAGCCTTCTGCGATCAGCTGTTGCACGAGGGCATTGAGGCCGAACGGGCCGGCTTTGACGGCGTCTTCCTGCCCGAGCGTCACCACCGGACGGAAACCATGTTCCCGCCCCCGCTGATCATGCTGGCCGGCTATGCCACCCGCACCGAGCGGGTCGATCTGGGCACCTTCGTGCTCCAGCCGCCGTACTATAATCCGCTGCACCTGGCCGAGGACGTGGCCATGATCGACCTGATGTCCAAAGGGCGGGTCGTGCTGGGAGTCGGCCTGGGCTATCACCCGGACTATTTTCGCCTGTTCAACGCTCCCTATCAGCAGCGCTTCTCACGCTTTGAGGAGAGCCTGGACATCCTGCGCCAGGCCTGGACGAGCCACCAGCCGTTCTCCTATCACGGCAAGCGCTTTCAGTTCGACAACATCATGCTGACCCCCAAACCCTACCAGCCGGGCGGACCGCCGCTGTGGATTGGGGCGGCCTATCCGGAAGCCATCAAGCGAGCCGGACGGCTGGGCGACGGCTGGGGCATCCTGCCCTTCTGGGAGCCGCTGGCCAAGCTCCGGGAACAGGCCCAGCTGTACCGCGAGAGCGCCGTCACCCACCAGCGTCAGCCCAAGGTGGTGTTGATGCGCGACGGCTGGGTCGCGCCCAGCCGCCAGGAAGCCGAAACCGTGTTTGGTCCGCTGTGGGTCCAGGAGATGCTGTTTTACTATCGCTGGAACCTGCTCTCGCCAAACGACGACTTCCGGTCGGAGGCGGACTTCACGATTGACAAGCTGAGGAAATACCTGGTCATGGGTTCGCCCCAGGAGTGTATTGAGCAGATTGAGATGTGGACCGAGGTGGTCGGGGCCGATTATCTAATCATGCGTTTTCGTCTGCCCCTGGGACCCAGCCCGGAGCGGGTACTGGAGTGTATCCGGCAGTTCGGGGCCGAGGTCATCCCGCATTTCAAGTCCTAGGATCCGTATCCGGGGAAGTGCCATGCCCACACCTGACGCCCCGTTCATTTTGGCCTCGGCCTCACCGCGCCGGCGGGAGTTGCTGCACAATGCCGGGCTCCGGTTTCGGGTTATTCCCAGCCAGACCGCAGAAGAGGTCCGGCCGGGAGAAGCCCCGCGCGACTACGTCCTGCGGACGGCCAGGGACAAGGCCCGAGCTGTTGCCCGCAGCGAGCCGGCGGCCTGGATTCTGGCCGCCGATACCATCGTTGAGATTGACGGCCAGATCCTGGGTAAGCCGCGTGATGAGGCCGACGGCAGGCGGATGCTGGGGCTGCTGTCGGGACGCCAACACCGGGTGATGACCGCCTTTGTCGTCCTGAGCGTTGAGCACCAGGTAGAGCGTCTGGTGACCAGCACGGTCCGCTTCAAACCCCTGTCCGAGGCCCAGATCGGCGCTTACCTGGCGAGCGGTGAACCGGCAGACAAAGCCGGGGCGTATGCGATACAGGGCCGAGGACGGGCGCTGGTGGCCGACATTCAGGGTTCGTACACGAATGTGGTCGGCCTGCCCATGGACGAGGTCCTGGCCTGCTTCCAGACCCTGGGCATCCATACTCCCCCGGCTGACCCCGTGGGCAAAGCCTCATGACGGACGTGGCTGACATTGATATTGCGGCAAACTATGCCCGGGTGTCTGAGCAGGTCGCCCGCGCCGCGCTGGGCTGTGGACGCCGGCCGGAGGACATCACGATTGTATGCGCCGCCAAGACCACAGGACCGCAGGCTGTCCGGGCGGCGCTGGCTGCGGGCGCAACGACTATAGGCGAGAATTATGTCCAGGAGGCGCAGGCCAAGCGGGCTGCCGTCGCGACCGCCGGCGAGTGGCATCTGATCGGTCACCTGCAGCGCAATAAGGCCAAGGCTGCGGTATCGCTGTTCAGCCTCATCCACTCGCTCGACAGCATCGGCCTGGCCCGCGAACTGGACCGCCAGGCGAAAAAACAGGGGCGGACCGTGCGCAGCCTGGTCGAGCTCAGGCTGGGCGGCGAAGCCACCAAGACGGGCCTGGCCGTGGACGACCTCGGACCCCTCCTGGAGACGGTGCAGACCCTGTCGCACCTGCGGGTTGAGGGCTTGATGACGATTCCGCCGCCGAGCCAGCCCGCGCGCCACTATTTTCGCCGGCTGGCCCGTTTGCGGCACGAGTACGCGGCCATGCAGGCTGCCAATATCAGCCTGCGTGAACTCTCAATGGGCATGACCAACGACTATGCGCCGGCTATTGAAGAGGGCGCGACCCTGGTGCGGATAGGCCGGGCGATATTTGGCCAGCGTCGGTCATAGAATGGGGCAACAGGCATGAAACACATCGGATTTATCGGGGCGGGCAATATGGCTGGGGCGCTGATTAAGGGCCTGCTGGAGGCAGAACTCTACACCGCCGAGGACATGGCGGTCAGCGACGCCCTGCCGGCCCAGCTGCGCAAGGTCAAACGTCAATATGGCGTAGAGGGCATGCGGGACAACACCCGGCTGGTGCAAACCGCCCACACCGTGGTGCTGTCCGTCAAACCCCAGATTCTGGATCAGGTCCTGGCCGAGATCCGGCCCGTGGTCACAAAAAAGCAGCTGTTCATCTCCATTGCCGCCGGAGTTCCCCTGGCCCGCCTGGAAAGCGGTCTCGGAGACCACGCCCGGGTCATTCGGGTCATGCCCAATACCCCGGCCCTGCTGGCAAAAGGCATGGCGGTGGTGACGCGCGGGAAAAAATCCACGGCCAAGGATGAGAAGCTGGCCCTCAGCCTGTTTCGTGGGGTGGGCGAGGCCACCGCCGTCAAAGACGAGGCGCTGCTGGACGCCGTGACCGGCCTGAGTGGCAGCGGCCCGGCCTATGTGTATCTGTTTGCCGAGGCGCTGATTGCCGGTGGCAGCCGGGTCGGTCTGACGCCCAAGCTGGCCACCCAGCTCGCTCTGCAAACCCTGACCGGGGCGGCCGCCATGCTTCAGGAATCGGGCTACAGCCCGCAACAGCTGCGCGAGATGGTGTCCTCTCCGGGCGGCACGACTCTGGCCGGGCTGGCCCGTCTACACAAGGGTAAATTTACCGACACCGTGGAGGCCGGGATTGAGGCTGCCACCCGTCGCTCGCGGGAGTTGGGCAAAGCCTGAAGCAGCCTAGACGCGCTGGAGAGGAGGAGGTGAAACCATGTTTGTTATTGGCAACCTGCTGTCGTCGGTCGCATCTGTGCTCAACATGGTGCTGTCCCTGTATATGTGGATCATCATCATTCGGGCCATCCTGTCGTGGGTCAGCCCGGACCCCTATAATCCGATTGTGCGGTTTCTGCACGCCGCCACCGACCCGGTCCTGGACAAGGTCCGGCAGCTCCTGCCCTTCCCCACCGTGTATGGCGGGATTGATCTCACGCCCATCGCGGTGTTTGTCATCATCATTTTTCTCCAGTCCTTTCTGGTCCAGACCCTGTTTGACCTGTCCCGCGGTCTGGGCTGAGGTGCGGCGTGTCTCTGCCCTGGCAGCTCAGCCCCGCCGGGCTCGTGGTCGAGCTACAGGTCCAGCCTCGCGCGTCGCGGAACCGGCTGCTGGGCCGGCACGGTCAGCCTCCGCTCGGGCGTCAAAAGCCGGGCCAAACGGGTACACATTCAGACCCCGACACCGGTCCGCATCGGCCGCCGGCTCCAGGCTCTGCTGGCCAGACTTGACAACAAAAAGCGGGATGATTAGCGTTCCCACAGCTGCTTGCGCTTCGAGCGGAGGACCACACGCCATGCCGATCTATGAATACGCCTGCAAGAAATGCGGCGACTTTGAAGTCACCCAGCGCATTACCGAAGACCCCCTCAAGAAATGCCCGAGCTGCGGCCGCAAGGTCACCAAGCTCATCTCGCAGTCGGCCTTTCACCTCAAGGGCAGCGGCTGGTATGCGACCGACTATGGTAAGAACGGGAAGACCAAGTCGGATGCGACCGACACCAAAGAGACCAAGGATACCAAGACCAATAAAAAAGACAGCTCGGCTTCGGCTTCCTCGTCGAGCAGCTCAGACAAATCGAGTAAACCAGCCGCAGCCTCGGCCTCGTCCTGACCCCTGCCATCCCCCAACCCTCTTACAGTCTTTGCCCGAGCGTGATAGGAAGATTTCCGATGCGGTCGCATAGCTCAGCCGGTTAGAGCGCTTGCCTCACATGCAAGAGGTCCGGTGTTCGAGTCACCGTGCGACCATACCAAAGCCCGCCCGCCGGCGGGCTTTTTGTGCGACGCGATCCACACATCTAGTGAGGATTTGGCCGGCCGGGGAGTCCCTCTCACAGTGCGAGTCATACAGCCGCCGTCACGCTTTACGCGACGCGCGCAAGTATGCTAGAAGTGACGGCACCGTCTCAGGCTGGAGGAGGGCCTTCGACTATGGCAGAAAAAAGCTTCGGTCGCGTGATTGAAGACCGACGGCGCGAACTCTCGCTGACCCAGGAAATGGTCGCCAAGAAAGTCGGCGTCAAGGCAAACTATATCGGCTATCTGGAACGCGGTATGCGCCACCCGAGCCAGAAAGTCGTCGAGAAGCTCTCGACCGCGCTCAATCTCAACGCCCAGGAGCTGTATCTGCTGGCCAACCCGAAGGTCCGCAGTCTGCTGCGCAGAGCCAAACCGTCCATCCCGACCATGTCCATGTGGCAACGCTTCATCCGGGACGCCGCCCAGCAAAAGCAGCAGGGCCTGAGCAGGGCCGAACAGCAGGCCATGGCCCAGCTGGTCGCTGCCGAAAAAGCCACCTCGCTGACAGGCATGATGAAGGCCGTCAGATCCCTGCGCCGGGGCTTCGCCAAATAAACCGGCGACCGGGTCAGGCCTCCCACAGACTGGTACTGCTGTAGCGCTCACCAATATCCGGGAATAAGGTCACGATGCGCCCCCGCCCCAGCTGCTGAGCGGTTTTCCAGGCGCCGTACAAATACGCCCCCGAAGACTGACCGATAAAGAACCCTAGACCGGCGACCCGGTTACACATCTCATAGGCGTGCTCGATCTGGACCGGTATCCAGGCATCGACCAGCTCAGGATCAAAGATCTCCGGCATGATATAGTCCGGGCCTAAGGGTTTCAGCCCTTCGACCCCGGGGAACTCTTCGGGCGCCACACAGCCAATCTTGATGTCCGGGTTGTGGGCCTTGAGGCGGCGGGCCACCCCGGTAATCGTACCGCCGGTACCGACGCCGGCCACAAACCAGTCCAGGCGGCCGTCGGTCTGAGACAGAATCTCTTCGGCGGTCGTCTCATAATGGGCTCGCCAGTTGCTGTCATTGCTGTACTGATCGGCAAAGAAATAGTGCTCGGGCTGCGCTTCATAGCGACGGCGCACCTCTCGCAGGGCCTCGTCATAGCCGGCAACGGCGTCGGTCAAGACCAGGTCCGCCCCATGGGCGCGGATGCGTTGCTTGCGCTCCTGGCTGGCGTTCTCCGGCACGACGAGTTCGACCTTGCGGCCCAGGATCGAGCCGATCATGGCGTACGCAATGCCGGCGTTACCGGACGAGGAATCCAGAATCACCCGCTCGGGCGGCAGGCGGCCATCCGCCATGGCCTGGGTCAGCATGCGCAGGACGGGCCGATCTTTGACCGAGCCGCCGGGATTCAGGAACTCACACTTGGTCAGGATCTCAACCTCGGGCAGTTCGGACCGAAACAGACTGACCGGAACGAGCGGGGTGTTACCGACCAGGGTCAGTAGCGGGCAGTCCTGGATAAGGGCTTGCAGGGCTTGGGGATAGGGCATGCGTCCTCCACGAACAGGTCTCACTCACCAGCAGGCGGCCTCCTCGGTCTGGCGACGGCGGCTGTCTCCTCCGCCTCCTCATCAGCATAGATATCGAAGAAAGCGTCCAGGCTGGCTAACAGCTGGGCGCGGATGTGGGCGCGACTGCCCTCTATCAGATGGAGTGGGACACGGCCATGCCCACCCGCGCCGAACTCGACCTGACCGGCCCGGAGCTGGTCGATCTGCTGGGCCGGGAAGAGACCGACTCCGTATACCAGACAGAATGTCTTGTTCTTCCCCTTGCCACCGGAAATCGCGCGTAGCTCTGCCATGCCCATCGTCCTCTCTTCAACAGCTGTAACGGAGCATAGCGAGCGAGCCTGGGCACTGTCAATTCCGGGACCGACCCCTAGCGGTAGAGTTCGGCACCGCCGCGCTTGAATTCCCGGGCTTTCTCCTCCATCCCGGTTTTCAGGGCGTCTCCTTCGTCGAGACCCTTGTCGGCGGCATAGTCCCGCACCTCTTGGCTGATCTTCATTGAACAGAAGTGGGGACCGCACATCGAGCAGAAATGGGCGACTTTGGCGCCCTCTGCCGGCAGGGTTTCGTCGTGAAACTCCTGGGCGGTTTCGGGATCGAGCGACAGATTGAACTGATCTTTCCAGCGGAATTCAAACCGCGCCCGGGACAGGGCGTTGTCCCGGGCTTGCGCCCCGGGGTGGCCTTTGGCCAGATCGGCCGCATGGGCGGCTATTTTATAGGCGATGACGCCCTGTTTGACATCGTCCTTATCGGGCAAACCCAGATGTTCTTTGGGTGTGACATAACACAGCATGGCACACCCGAACCAGCCGATCATGGCCGCTCCGATGCCGGAGGTGATATGGTCGTAGCCGGGAGCGATATCGGTAGTCAGCGGTCCCAGAGTGTAAAATGGCGCCTCGTGACACACTTCGAGCTGTTTTTGCATATTGGCCTGGATCAGGTGCAGCGGCACATGGCCCGGCCCTTCAATCATGGTCTGGACCTCATGTTTCCAGGCCAGCTGGGTTAATTCGCCAAGAGTCTCCAGCTCGCCAAACTGGGCCTCATCGTTGGCGTCGGCGATCGAGCCCGGACGCAGGCCGTCGCCCAGGCTGAAAGAGACATCGTAGGCTTTCATGATCTCACAGATCTCTGCAAAGTGGGTATACAGGAAGTTCTCCTGGTGGTGGGCCAGACACCACTTGGCCATGATCGAGCCACCTCGCGAGACGATGCCGGTCAGACGTGTGGCGGTCAGCGGCACGTAGCGCAGCAACACCCCGGCATGAATGGTGAAATAATCCACGCCCTGCTCGGCCTGTTCGATCAGCGTGTCGCGATAGATTGCCCAGCTCAGCTCTTCGGCTTTCCCGCCGACCTTTTCCAGGGCCTGATAGATCGGCACGGTCCCGACCGGAACCGGCGCATTACGCAAGATCCACTCGCGCGTTTCATGAATATTGGCGCCGGTCGACAGATCCATGATCGTATCGGCTCCCCAGCGCGTGGCCCAGATCATCTTTTCGACCTCTTCCTCAATGGACGAGGTTACGGCTGAATTGCCGATATTGGCGTTGATCTTGACCAGGAAATTCCGACCGATGATCATCGGCTCCAGCTCGGGATGATTAATATTGGCCGGAATGATGGCCCGTCCTCTGGCCACCTCGTCGCGCACGTATTCAGGCGTAATGAGCGCCGGAATGGACGCGCCCCAGGCTTGGCCGGGATGCTGAGCGACGCCGCTGCCGTTCTGGGCACCGGACCGGGCCAGTTCGCGGCTCTGGTTTTCGCGGATGGCGATATACTCCATCTCGGGCGTCACAATGCCCCGGCGAGCGTAGTGCATCTGGGTGAGGTTGTGGCCAGACCGAGCCCGCCAGGGACGACGACGGTGCGGAAAACGCAGGGCGGCCAGTTGTGGATCGCGCTCCCGCAAGCGACCATGGTCGGAAGACCCCTCGGCCAGCTCTTCGCCCTCGGCTCGGGCGCGAATCCAGGCCGCCCGCTGCGGTGCAATGCCGCGGCGCACGTCGATGCCGACGTGCGGGTCGGTGTACGGCCCGGAGGTATCGTAGACGAGCAGCTTGGTCCCGCCCTCAGCCTCAATCTCACGAAAAGGAACCCGCACCCCCCGCACCCCTTCGACATAGACCTTGCGCGAGCCGGGCACGGGACGTGTTGTCAGCACGCTTTGCGGCGTGCCGTCTGGTGTGTGTGTCAGCGCATTACTCATCAAGATACCCCCTTTTCGAGCAGGACAAACCGGTCCGACCTCCGCGCGCGCCCAATCCAACTGGACGGCGGCAGACATGGTAGAAACAACGGCGGATGTGACGGAAGAAAAAACGTGGCACCGTATTCCCTTCGCTGGCATTACCCAGTGCAGGTTCCAGGGGTCGATGAGTCCAGGACTCATCCTCTCAGCCGATTCCTCAGCTCCCCCAACGGCCGTGTGGCCGGTATGTGGGTTATCCTAGGCCGTGCGGTGGCGGCTGTCAACGCGCGGGCGGGGCCAGACCGCCCTCACGCCTCCCCCCTCCACTTTTTCTGTTGCAGAGGCCGCAGCCTGTCCTCTCCTGTCCCCAGCTTGAGTTCACTGTCCTGCTGGAGCCAGTCAATCGTCTGATCGACCTGATCGCGCTCCCGCTCAAGAAAGCGGTTCACCGCTGCGGCAAAACGCGGCTCGACCATGAAGTGCATGCTGATCGTCGGTTGGGGATCAAAGCCGCGCAGGCGCTTGAAGTCACCGCCCGCGCCGGGCTCGAAGCGCACGATGCCGTTCTGGATACAGTGGGCAATCGCCGCGTAGTAGCAGACGTTGAAGTGCAGATGGCGCAGCTCGCGAAAACAGCCCCAATAGCGGCCGTACAGCACCCCGCTCTTCTGGACGTTGATTGTGCCGGCGATGACTTCGCCCTGGTAACGGGCCACCACAAAGCACAGATTCTGGCGAAACCGCTCGGCCAGCAAATCGAAAAACTCCGAGCGCAGGTATTGGCGGCCCCAGTACAGCTTGTCAATATGAGCTTTGTACAGCCGGTACATATAGGGGAACAACTCGTCCGTGATCTCCTCGCCGGTGTGAGCCTCAATCGTCACCCCGAGCTGATCCATTTCGCGCATTTCGCGTTTGATCTGATTCCGGCGCTTATTGCGGAAATGAGCCAGATAATCGTCGAAGGTCTCGTAGGCGTAGTTCAGCCACTGGTACTGCAAGCCCATCCGTTTGAGGTAGCCGATCTCGGCCAGGGCCTCGGCCTCATCCGGCAGACAAAAATTGACGTGGACCGAAGAGAATTCGTTTTGCTGGCAGATCTCCTGCAGGGTCTTGCCCAGCAGCTGGATGAGGGCTCGCCGGTCGCTGCCCGCAGCGGTCAGAAAACGGATGCCCGTGGCCGGAGTAAACGGCGCCGCGACCAACATCTTGGGATAGTACTCAATGCCCGCCCGGTGGGCGGCGTCGGCCCAGCCATGGTCAAAGACAAACTCGCCCATGCTGTGCCCCTTGAGATACAGGGGGCAGGCGGCAACCAGCCGCTGGTCCTCGTAGACGACCAGATGCTGGGGCTGCCAGCCGGTCTTGGGCACCACACAGCGCGACTCTTCCATGCTCGACAGCCAGCCCCATTCGAGAAAAGGCGACTCAGCACCGACGAGATCGTCCCACTCGGCCGGGTCGACCTCCTGGAGACTGTCCATCACTTTGACTTGCAGCATAGCGGCGGGCATAGTGTACACAACCCTTCAGCGGTCATTCGTTACGTACTATGCAGATTGGAACCGTCATTGTCTACCGTGAGCGCGGCCGCTTGGCCCTGGGAGCGATTACCACGCCCCCGTCAAAGACCAGCAAGGGCAAGACCCAGGTCGAAATTGTGGGCGAGGATGGCAAAAAGTCCGTCCTCATCCCGGACCGCATCGTCCTGGACTGTGCCCAGACGGTGTCGCCCAGCCAGCCGCCGGCAGCCCTCAAAAAACACTTTCAGGAGCTGCGCCAGCAGGTCGTGCGCTCGGCCCAGCGCCTCGACCTCAGAGAGCTGTGGGAGCTGCTCCAGGGCGAGGACACCGGCACGTTTTCGTGGCAGGAGCTGGCCGCCTTCGTGGTGTCCGGCGATGATCGGCTGGCCATGGCCGGGGTCTTGGACGCGCTGTGGAATGAGGGCGTGTATTTCAAAGAAAAGCAGCTCGGTGAGTTTGTCCTGCGCGATGCCAAGAGCGTGGAGGAGCTGCTGCATCAACAGGCCGTGGAACGCCAGCGGGTGCGCGCTCAGGCCGAGTTTGTGGCCTGGGTGCAGACCGCCCAGACACAAGCCGGAAGCCTGGAGCGGCCGGACGGCAGCGAGCGCTTTCTCGCCCTGCTCACCGGGCTGGCCCTGCACGGCGAGAATTATGACAAAAAGTCCCCAGCCCTCAAACTCCTGGCCGAGACCGGCTTTCGGGCCAAGGGTCATCCCTGGGATGTGGCCTTCCAGCTCCTGGTCGCCCTCGGCGTCTGGGACACCGAGGAAGAACTGAGCCTGCTGCGCTACGACATCCCGACCCGGTTTTCAGACGAGGTTCTTGCTGCGGCCGAGGCCGTGCCGGCCTTTCCGCCCGGCCAACCGGGCTATCAGGACCTGCGATCCCTGCTGACCTTTACCATCGACGACGCCGAGACCAGCGATATTGACGACGCCCTCAGCCTGAGCGAAGAAGACGGCAGACTTCTGATCGGGGTGCATATCACCGACGCCGGCTTTTTTGTCCCGCCCGGCGGCACAATCGACCGCGCCGCCCTGCAGCGCGGCACCACGGTCTATCTACCCCGCCTGACCCTGCCCATGCTGCCGCCGACCCTCAGCCAGCAGACCGCCAGCCTGGTTGCCGGACAAGACCGGCCGGTGCTGAGTTTTTTCGCCAGCCTGGACGAGCGTGGCCAGCTGCGCGTCGAGCGTATCTGCCGCAGCGTGATTCGGGTGGCTCGGCGGCTGACCTATGCCGAGGCCGACGCCCTGCTGGAGACGGCGGGCGACGATCCGTACACCGCCGCCCTCCAGCAACTCAATACCGTGGCAGAGCGACGCCGTGCCCGACGGGTGGAAAACGGGGCGGTGATTATCGAGGGCAGCGAGGTCAAGGTCCGGGTCAGCGACAGCCCGACGGGCGACCCGCCCGAGATCACGGTTGCGATCCTGGCCAACGACTCGCCGACTCGGCGGCTGGTCGGCGAATGCATGATTCTGGCCAACGAGATTGCCGCCCGCTACTGCCAACGCCATGACCTGCCGGCCTTGTATATCGGCCAGCCACCGCCCGATGAGGCGGTCCCCAGCCCCGACCAGTGTCCCAGCCAGCAGGTGTACATCCATGCCGCCCGGCGCTTGATGAAGCCCGCCCAGCGGGGGACGCTGCCCGTCTCGCACAGCGCCCTGGGGCTGGACAGCTACACCCAGGTCACCTCTCCGCTGCGGCGTTACCACGACCTGCAGATGCATCACCAGATCAAGCATCACCTCGCCCACGGCAGCGCCCTGTTTGACGAGGAACGCCTCCAGCTCGTCGCCGCCGGAGCCCAGGAGTCGAGCGTGGCCGCCAAACGCTGTGAGCGGGAGAGCACCCGCTACTGGCTACTGCGCTGCCTGGAAACCCGGACCGGCCAACAGGTCGACGCCCAGGTCGTGCGGGAATGGCGCGGTCGCTCCTTTGTCGAGTTGGAAGATACGCTGCTGGTCGTGCCGATGAATCTGTCGCCCCGCCCCCGGCTGGGCACCAGGCTGCGGGTCACCATCGGTCAGGTGGACGCCCGGCGGGATACGCTGAGCGTGCGCCTCACCACATGACCACACCGCCGTCGATGTTCAGCGACTGGCCGGTGATGTAAGACGCGTCAGGGGTACACAGATAGGCGATAAATCTGCCGACTTCCTCGTCGGTACCGGCCCGCTTGAGCGGAATCAACTGCTGGATCGTCGCTTCCCAGCGTTCTTCGCGACCCAGATCGTCCATGCGTGAGGTATCGATCACGCCCGGACACACCGCGTTGACGCGGATCTGGTGCGGGGCCAGCTCCATGGCCAGGGCCTGGCTGAAGCCCTGGATGCCAGCGTTTGAGGTGCAATAGGCGACCGTATTCGGCATGCCACGCTTGCCCGCAATAGACGAGATATTGACGATGCTGCCGCCCTGGGCCTGGCTGATCAGGTGCGGGACCACGGCCTGACTCATCAAAAAGCTGCCCGTCAGCTTGATCTCAAGCACCTGACGCCACAGCTGCTCGGACAGCTCGGTCAGCGCCACCCGGTCCGGTCCCCGGGCGGTGGCGGCATTATTGATCAGGATATCGATCCGACCCAAGGCCGAGAGCGTCTCTTCGACCGTCCGTTGGACATCGGCGCTGTCGGCAATATTGGCGACCAGCGGCACACAGCGCCGTCCCCGCTCGCGGACCTGATCGGCCACGCTGTCAATATCGCGCCAGCCAACCGCTTTCTCGTCATCCGGGTAGCGGGACGGATCACGACCGGTGCCGGTCACCACCAGGTCGGCACCCAGGTCGGCCAGGGCCACTGCGGCCGCCCGGCCAATGCCGCGCAGGCGTCCGGCGCCGGTGACAATTGCGACTTTTCCATCCAGTGCGCCCATACGCTCCTCGCTCAATCGGGATGATGGCAGCCGTCTCAGCCGGCCAGCTCGGCCGCAAACAGGGTCGTGACCCGCTGCCAGGCGTCGTCGGCCGCAGCCTGGTTGTACGATCCACGCTGGTCGCAGAAAAAGCCGTGCTCGGCGCCTGGATAGACCACGACCTCATGGGCGATGTTGTGCGTGTTCAGTTCGGCTCGAATGGCGTCCACCTGATCCAGTGGAATGGCCGCGTCCTTTTCGCCAAACAGACACACGATCCTGCCACCGATCTTGCCCGTCCGACTCAGGGTAGACGGCCCACCGCCAAAGCCCTGCGGCCCGGCAATCCCGCCGCCATAAAAGCTGGCCGCAGCTTTGACTTCCGTCTCGCACGCCGTCAGATAGGTCATATGGCCGCCGACACAAAAGCCAATCGCCCCGAACCGGTCGCCCCCCACATAGTTCTTACGCTTGAGAAACGAGAGGCTGGCCCGGGCGTCAGCGACCATTTCGTCGGCCTGGAGCTGGTTGAGCAGCTTGATACCCTCGGTTATGCCGGTCTCGTCATAGCCGTACTCCACGCCAGGTCCGGTGCGGTGGAAAAAATCCGGCGCCAGCGCGACATACCCCTCGGCCGCGACGCGCTCGGTGACCTCACGAATGTGTGAGTTGACCCCAAAGATTTCCATAAACACCAGAACCGCAGGATACGTCCCCGGCGCGCTGGGCCGGGCCAGATAGGCGCCCATGGTCTGGGTATCAACGGTAACATTTGCGCGTTCGGTGGTAATCTCCATGCTGTCCCTCCTGAGAAAAATGCGGATAAGAATGTCGAACCGGCAGGCCCTTTTCTCACACTCTGCCGTGGCTGTGTCAAGACGTCCGGCGGCCGCTTGGCTTTGGCACAGGCGGTGTGATAAAGGAGGGGCACTTTTTTGGAGCCACAAGGAGGATTGGCGTATGCCCCATATCCAGCGCAACGGCGTGAACGTGTACTATGAGAGCCACGGTCAGGGAACCCCGATCGTGTTTCTGCACCCCTTCTCGACCAACGGCAACATCTGGTACTTCCAGACCTATACCTTTGCCCAGGAGTATCAGTGCGTCACCATTGACCACCGCGGCCACGGCCGCTCGGACAAGCCTGAGCAGGGCTATGCCATGGGCGAAATGGCGGCCGATGTGGCGGCCGTGCTCGACCAGCTCAAGATCGACACAGCCATCCTGGTCGGCAACTCGATCGGGGGCATGATCGCCATGCAGTTCAACCTGGACTTTCCCGACCGGGTCCTGGCCAATGTGATTGTCAGCAGCGGAACAAACATGTCGGCCGGCATGCCGCCCGAAGCCGGCCAAGCCTTTCAGGACGACCTCACCGGCGCCTTCAGCGGCCTGATGGAAGGCGCGGTGGCGGCCAAGACCAAGCGGGACCGGCCCGAGGTACTCGATCTGGTCAAGGCCAAGTTCATGGTGGACGACAATTTTCCCAAGCACGTCTTCTTTGCCTCGGCCAGCGATCCCAACGGGGTCTTTAACTGGAACATCTCGGAGCGGCTCAAGACCATCACCAAGCCGACCCAGATTTACGCCGGCAGAGAGGATCAGGCCACTACAGTCGAGGTCAATCAGTTCCTGGCCGATCATATCCCCAACGCCCAGATCAAGGTGATTGACGACGTGGGGCATTTCTATCAGCTCGAAAAACCGGCCGACTTTAACGCCGACCTGCGCGGTTTTCTGAAGCAGGTCGTGGCCTGAGCCTGTCGGTCCGGCCCTGTTGAGCCGGTGTGGGGAAGCGGGTCGGGGCTTCCCCACACCCCGGCCTTTTCTTCCCCACGATCTTCCACAGCGGCTGGTCTTTGCCCACCGCTTGGTCTATTGTCCCAGCCAGCACCCCATGGCACAGGAAGCAGCATGACAACCACCTCTCTTGCCACCATGGTCCTGGACCGAGCCGAGCGCCACCCTTCCCGCCGCGTTTTTCAGTGTAAACGTCGCGAGCAGTGGGAAGACCTCTCGTGGCAGCAGCTGGCCGACCAGATCGTCTCCGCCGCCCACGGCCTGGCAGCTCTGGGCTTCAAGACCGGGGATCGTCTGGCCCTGCTGGCCGAGAACCAGCCCGAATGGCCGATCATGGATCTGGCCTGCCTGTACCTGGGCGGCGTCGATGTACCGCTGTACCTGTCCAGCCCCGGCCAGGACTTGGCCTATATTCTCAAGGATTCCGGCGCCAGCTTCATTGCCGTGTCCGGCCGCGGCCAGCTCGACAAGATCCGACGCATCGCCCCCGACCTGCCCGACCTGTCGCACGTCGTTGTCCTCGACCCCGAGGACCAGCCGTTCGACCCCGGGCCGCTCACTGGCTGCCGTTTTGCCGAACTGCTGGCGCTCGGCGAGCAACAGTCCGACAGACGCCAGCCGGTACCCGACCCTGGGCTGGCGACGATCATCTACACCTCGGGCACGACCGGTTTCCCCAAGGGCGTCATGCTGAGCCACCGCAACATGCTGAGCAATGTGCACGACGCGCCCCAGGTGCTGCCGCTGACCGCAGACGATGTGTCGCTGTCTTTCTTGCCTCTGTCGCACGGGTTTGAGCGCACGACCGGGCTTTACACGCCGCTGTCGGTTGGCGGCAGCATCGCCTACGGCGGCGGAACGGTCAGCCTGCTCAGGGACTTGGCCGAGGTCAGACCGACGGTCTTGTGCTGTGTGCCGCGCGTGCTGGAGCTGGTCTATCGCCGCGTCCTCGGCGAGCGGGAAAGCGCCGGCTTTCCCAAGCGGCAGCTGCTGGACTGGGCGCTGGGCCTGGGCAAGTCGGTCGGCACCAGACGGGTGGAGGACCAGGCGATTCCGCCCCTGCACCAGCTGCAACTCCAGCTCATCGACCGTCTCGTGTTTCAGAAATTACGCCACACGCTGGGCGGACGAATTCGCTTTCTGGTCTCGGGCGGGGCGCCGCTCAACGCCGAGATCGCCCGCTTCTTTTATGGCATCGGCATCACCGTGTATGAAGGCTACGGCTTGACCGAAGCCGGGCCTGTCATCTCGTGCAACAGGCCGGGCCAGACCCGTCTTGGCACGGTCGGCCTCGCCCTGCCGCAGGTCGAGGTCAAAATCGACGCCGATGGCGAGATCTGCGCCCGCGGCCCGAACATCATGGACGGCTATTATCAACGCCCCGAGGACACCGTAGCCGTCCTTGACGCCGACGGATGGTTGCATACGGGTGACGTGGGGACCATTGACGGCGACGGCTTCATTACCATCACCGACCGCAAAAAGGATCTGATCATCACCGACTCGGGCGAGAATATCGCGCCCCAGCCGATCGAGGGTGCCCTCAAACAGGACCCGCTGATCGAAGAAGCCTGCCTCATCGGTGATAAACGGCCGTTTGTCACCGCCCTGCTCGTCCCTAACCAGGCCCTGGTCGAGACCCTGGCACGCAAGAACGGCGTATCGGGCGACTGGCAGACCGTTCTCAGCCACCAGACCGTCCAGGGCCTGTTCCGCGACCGGGTGAACGCCCTCAATAAAACCCTGCCGACCCCGGCCCGCATCCGCCAGTTCCGCGTCCTCGACCAGCCCTTTTCTCAGGACCGGGGAGAGCTGACGCCAACCATGAAGATCAGACGCCGTCACGTCCTGGAAACCCGCCAGGAGCAGATTGAAGCCATGTACCCCACCCCCGGTCCGTCCGCGTCCGTCTCGTGCTAGGAGCCAGCCCCAGACATGACACGTCCCGAACCTGGCGCACACCAGACCGACGGTGCAGCACCCACCTCGCCGTTGCCCGACGCCGAGTGCGGGAAGCCACCGGCGATGTCTTCGGCAGTGGTGGAAAACCTCGACCTCTTGCTTGATGTTCTGCCGGCCGAAATACGCGACGCTCTGATCGACGAGTCCGGCCTCGAGAACCTGCTCGAAGTCATCCTCGACCTCGGACGCCAGCCCGAGGCCCGCTACCTCGACAAGACCCGCTTCCTGCTCAACGCGCCGGTCAGCCACGACGACATCGCCTTTACCGTCAGCCGGGTCGGCATGTTCACCCACGACAACCGGGCCGGCATTCCGCGCACCCTGCACCGCATCTCGGCCATCCGCAACCGGACCGGAGAAGCCATCGGTCTCACCTGTCGGGTCGGCCGGGCGGTTTTTGGCACGGTGCGGATTGTCAAGGATCTGGTCACCGAAGACAAAAAGAGCATCCTGCTGCTCGGCCCGCCCGGGGTGGGCAAAACGACCCTGCTGCGCGAGGCCGCCCGGGTTCTGGCCGATGAGGCGGACAAGCGGGTCATTGTGGTCGATACCTCAAACGAGATTGCCGGCGACGGGGATATCCCGCACTCCGGGATCGGCCGGGCGCGCCGCATGCAGGTGCCCTCGCCCAATCTGCAGCACCAGGTCATGATTGAGGCGGTCGAAAACCACATGCCCGAGGTCATTGTGGTTGATGAGATCGGGACCGAGGCCGAGGCCAACGCGGCCCGCACGATTGCCGAACGAGGCGTGCGGTTGATTGCCACGGCCCACGGCAGCGAACTGGAGAATCTGATCCAAAACCCAACCCTGGCCGATCTCATCGGCGGCATACAGTCCGTCACCCTGGGCGATATGGAGGCCCGGCGGCGCGGGACCCAGAAAACGGTCCTGGAACGTAAAGCCCCGCCAACCTTCGACGTGCTGATCGAAATCCACGACCGGTCGCACTTTGCGATTCATCCCGAGGTAACGGCTGCGGTGGACGGCTTTTTACGCGGCCGCCCACCTGCGGTCGAGCGACGTACCCGGCTCGACGACGGCCAGATTGAGGTTCGTCCGGCCGAGCCCACGCCGGAGCCTCTCGATCCAGCTCTGGACGCTTCACCCTACCAGGCTACGCCGGGCAAACCGCTCCGCATCTTTCCCTACGGAGTGAACCGTCATCGCCTGGAACAGGCCATTCGTGACCTGAACGCCCCGGCCCGGCTCGTCCCCCAGGCCAATCAGGCCGATGTCGTGCTCACCGTCAAAGGCCAGCTCAAACGCCAACCCAAGGAACTGCGCCTGCTCGTCAGCCACGGCCTGCCGCTGTATACCCTGCGTAGCGCTACGCTAGTCCAGATGGGCAAGTTTCTGCGCGATCAGCTGGCCGCCGCCTTCCCCGAAGATCAGGCCGCCCTGAATGAGGCCGAAGCCATTGTGGAGCAGGTTCTGGAACACAAGCGGGCGCTCGAACTCTCGCCCCAGATCCCCCGCCTGCGACGCTTGCAGCACGAGTTGGTGAAAAGCTACGGCCTGCGCTCCAAGAGCGAGGGTGAAGACCCGTTTCGGCGCCTGGTCGTCTATCCGAACGGAGGGTAGAAAAGAGGAATAGTTCCGCCCACCCGGACTCCGATGCAGCCCGGATGAAACGGAGTGGAAGACAGGCGAGACGGGCTAGCGACCGATGACCAGCGCCACGCTGGTCGTGCCCGAGCCGCCGATGTTCAGCGTCGCAATCTTCTGGGCGCCGTCGATCTGGTAGTCGCCGGCCTGTTCTGACACCTGCTTATAGGCGTCGAGCGCCTGACGGACGCCGGTCGCACCAACTGGATGCCCACAGCCAATCAGGCCGCCGCTGGCGTTGATGGGCAGCTTGCCGCCGAACTCGATCACGCCCTCTTCCACCGCCTTCCACGACTCTCCGGGCTGGGTCAGGCCAAAGTGGTCAATTGCCATATACTCCGAGGTGGTGAAGCAGTCGTGGGTCTCGATGCCCTGGACACTCCAGGCATCCGGCAACTCGGCCCGCTGAAAGGCATCGACAATCGCCTGGCGGGTGTGGGGCAAGACGTATGGATTGTCCCGGCTCTCGGCGATCTTGGTGTCGAACTTGATCGGCGCGGTGTGATGGCCCCAGCCCAACAGGCGCGGGATACGGTCTACGGACAGGCCGTGGCGGTCGGCATATTTTTCGGCGAAGGCTTCCGAGGCCAGGAAAATCGAACTGGCTCCATCCGTCACCTGGGAGCAGTCGCGCACCCGCAGCCGTCCGGCGACCGGATTGACATATTTGCCCGAAGACAGATCCTGGCTTTCGTCCGGAAACCAGCCCCGGGTCTGGGCCTGCGGATTACGGCGGGCGTTGGCGTAGTTAATCTCAGCGATCCGGGTCAGGTGTTCTTCTTTCAGACCGTAGCGGCCCTCATACACGTCGCCCAGCTGCCCGAACAGCTTGGGAAAGGCAAACGCCACGCCCTTGGCCTCCTGGTCGTACCAGGCTGCGGTACCCAGGAAATCGCCGCCCGTGGCAGGATCGACCGTTTTCATCTGTTCCACCCCGACGATCAGCGCCAGGTCGTAGCGACCGGCCTCAATCTCGGCCGAGGCCATCAGCATCGACACACTCCCGGAGGCGCAGGCGGCTTCGTGGCGCGAGGTCGGAATGCCGGACAGCGCGGGGTCGATCTCGGCCAGAAAGGCGCCCAGGTGGCCCTGCTTGCAGTACAGTTCGGCGGCAAAATTCCCGACGTGGGCGACATCCACCTCCTGGGGCTCAAGCCCGGCCGCTTTGAAACCTTCGGAGACCGACTCGGTGATCATCTCGACAATCGTCTGGCCTTCTTTCATCCAGTTGCGGGCAAAATCGGTCTGATATCCGCCCAACACGTAAACCGGTGCACTCATCATACTCCTCCTGTGTGTCTCAGGCTGTCCCGCGCCCAGGCACGGGCGTGTCGGCCACCGACCCTACCAGGCGAACCAGACCCTGCGCAACATGCGCAGCCTGGCCGGGTTCGACCGCCCCGGCCTGCCTGAGCCGCCGAATAATGGCCTGGGACTCGCCCCGGTTGGTTCTCAGCGCCCAGCGCAGGGCCGTATTGCCGTAATTATCCGCGACATTGACATCCGCTCCTTTGGCCAGCAGCAGTTCGACCACCGGCAGATGCCCCCGGCGTGAGGCGATAATCAGCGCCGTATGGCCGAAGCTGTCGTCCCTGACGTTCACGTCCACCCCGCCGTTGAGCATGCTCTCCAGAGTAGCTACATCCCCCGAGCCGGCCGCGTCAAAGAAGGCCGCCTCATGGGCCAGCGGCGCCGGCTCGCTGCTCGGCTTTCTCACTTCGAGCCACACCAGCACCAGCACTCCGGCACCGACCAACAAGATCCATCGTGTGATATTCATCGCCGCCCTCTCTGTGTTCTGGAATTGTCCGCCGCTTTCTCTGGCCGTCAGCAGCTCAGCCCAAAGCTTCTCCAGTCCCCGCTATGCCTCTTGTCGAGGGTCTTTCCCCTTTATGACAAGATCGCGTTTTAACTCGGCAAAGGCGGCTTCTTCCAGATCGAGCCGTTCTTGAATGACTCGTCCCAACCATGCTTCCATGTCAGCTTCGCGATGCAGGTGGGCGAAGAATCTTGCTCGCGCCACCAGATCACCAGACAGCGAGACCGAAGCATACTTCGTCTTCCGAACCTGTATCGGTTTCTCCCAGTCCGCTTTCTCATCTGCTTGCGCGACAACAAGATCATCAATCGCTCGCTCGGAGAGTTCGGCCGCTCTTTTTTTTGCACTCATATCGACCATCCTGTGATGATACGGACAACATCGCCCGGCTTGAGTTGGAAAATAACCTTGAGACTCCGTCCTCCGACTGTTCTCCCAACGAGTTGATAGCGATCACGATACGATTTATTGCGGCGCACTTCAAAGTCAGAGAAAAAACATTCGACCGCTTCATCGAAAGTCACATGGTGTGCTGCAAGCTTGTCATGCTCAAAGTCGTACTCGAAATCTGCTGGCGTGAAACGGTTTCAGTCTACCATAGCAAGAGGAGCGGGTGCTACGAATTGCTCAGCAAGACTTTGAGCACGCCCGGCCGGGCCGCATGCTGCGCTGCCTCAAGCCCACCGCTCAACGGATAGACTTTATCAACCAGCGGCGAGACACGCACCCGTCTCTGTGCCAGTGCGTCCAGGGCCGGACCAAACAGCCCGCAGCGGGACCCGACAACCGTCACTTCGTTGATCACCAACGGCGCCAGAGACAGGCGGTGGTGTGCGGCCAGCGTGCTCTTCAGCACCAGCGTCCCGCGTGGCCGAACCGTCTGCATGGCCAGGGCCAGTCCGCCCTCCGAGCCGGTGGCTTCGACAACGATATCGGCCCCGAACATTTTCCAACCGGCCAACAAGCTCGTCCGCAGCCCGAGGCCGGCGACAAGTCCGAGCTTGTCTGCATGTTTCCCAACGAGCGTCACCCGCGCGCCGGTCTGATGCAGCACCTGGGCGCATAACAACCCCAGCTTTCCGTCGCCAAACACAACGACCTCGGCGTTTGTCGGCACGGAAACCTGTTCCAGTATCTCGAACGCGGCGGCCAGGGGCTCGGTGAAAACCGCTTCTTCATCGGCAACCGTGTCCGGCACGACATGCAGGTTTGCAACCGGCACGGCCATGTACTCGGCAAAGCTGCCATCAGCGTTCAGAATGCCCATGACCTGCCGGGTCGGGCAGTGGCGCGGCATGCCGCCACGGCAGGTATCACACGTTCCGCAGGCAAAATTGATCTCACCCACGACCCGTTTGTCCATCAGCCCGGACGGCCCTTCGGCCACCTCACCGACAAATTCGTGGCCGGGCACTCCGGCAAAATCCATATAGCCTTTGAAGATCTGGAGGTCGGTCGAGCAAATACCGGCCAAGCGCACCCGGACCAGCGCAAATCCGTCGCGGACGGAGGGAGCGGCATAGCGCCCCTCAAGCCGCAGCTGTCGCCCGTCCCAGTGGAGTGCCCGCATCGTTCCTCCCGTTTCCCAGCGCAGAGCAGGCCCGCATCAGCCAGCCGCCCCCGCCAGCCCTCGGACTTTTTCCCGAAAATAGCAGAAGCTGGGAGAGGCGTTATTCTCGACATCCATGTGTGGAGCGATAGTCTTCGACCAGTTTGATTTTTCCCTGCCTACCGCCTGCCCTCCCTCACCTGCGAGCTTCTTTAATCCGCCACGGCAGACCGCGTCGGCCAGCAGTTCCCACGTCCCGCAAATCGCGTCGTTTTCGTAACGATTCAGTGGATTGTCCCTGGCTCTCGGATACGCTGCTTTGACCGCAGGAATATCGCCTAACAGCCATGCCTCATAGCCGGCAAATGTCCTTCCATGTCCCCTGAGCAGTCTGGGGAGTTGGTTGAGCAACTGGCGCTTACGGGCATCATCCGTGCTCTTGAGGTTTTTAGGAATGCGACCAATGCCACGATAGGCTTTGACGTCAAACCTATGTGGCTTGTCGATGATCTTATCCAGCAAAATGTCGAGCATCGCTTTGCCGGACTGGTCTTCAACGAGTCCCTCGAAGTGCATCCAATTACCTCTTGTCAAGATAATCGCTGTACCACAGGCCGCCCAACGGCAATCCTTCCGCGACCATATTATTCACAAGCGGATCGTCGCTGGCCCGCCGAATCGTTGAAAAACCGTCCGCCTCTTTCGGGTCAAGCGCATCGACGAGGTAGGGTTGATGGGTCGTAATAAAAACCTGTGAGGCATTATTCTGGCGGCTCGCGTGTTCACGAAATTCATGTGCAAGCGTTTCCAGAAGCTTGTGGTACAGGCCGTTTTCCGGCTCTTCGATGCACAGGAACGGCGGCGGAGTCGGATCATTGAGAAGCAAAAGATACGCGAACACCTTCAGCGTCCTGTCTGACATCTGCTGAGCGTAAAAGGGGTCTTGAAAGCCTTTGTCGTTGAACTTGAGCAGCAACCGGCCGTCGGCAGTTTTTTCCGTTGCAATTTTGTCTATACCCGGAATTCTCTCGGCGATCTCTTTTAGAATAGCCTGGAACTGCTTCGGATGTTCTCGCTCCATGAACTGTACGACATTGCTGAGGTTGTCGCCATGCACGTTGAGACGCTGTTGTGGACCGGCCAGAGGTAGGCCGCGCGCCGCATCTGGAGTGAAGTAGCTCAGATACCATCCTTCGATGAAGCGGCGAAAAGCGACAATTCTCGGGTGTTTCTCTAACTCACCAAGCGTGGCGATGCCAAGCTTGCGTGGGTCTTGCAAGTCAATGGTTTCGACATCTTCGAATCGCGTCTCCCCCTCTTCGAGCGATTTTTCTAACTTAAAAGAATCGAAACCTTCCGCTTCTTCATCGACCTGATGGCCCGCTTGGCTGCCCCTCCACGCCCAACCACGGCCTTGATGGAGTGTGAGGAAACAAAGTAGTCGGTCGTTTTCCCGGTATTCATGCATCAATTCGCGCATCACATAGGGGCGCCCGGATTCGTCTATCTCGATTCCAATTTCGTAGGTGATAGGAGGGACATTGGCACATGCTCTATAATACACCTTGAACTCGATTGGACCTGTCTGTCCCTGTGTCCGTAGTCTCTCGAAGCCGCCGTGTCCGCGTGCATCACAGGCTTCCTCAACGCCGAACTTAAGGGCATCCGCGAGAAACCCGAACGCATCAAACAGGGCGCTTTTTCCCACCCCGTTTTTACCAATTACCACAGTCATGGGCGTAAGCGGGTCGTCTTGACGCTGGTACCACAACCGACCCACTGTCACGTCCTTGAGCGACTTGAAATTTACTACTCTGAAGCCTTCTATTGTGGCCATGTCACGTCTCTATGGGAGAGCGTCTGGGTTTCAGCATCCTGGGCTATGCCGCTCAACACTCACCCGAGGTATTCGTCTCTTTATCTTGTCTCCACGCCTCTCCGTATAAACTGCTCGACCACGACAGACAAGGCGGCGCAGCCTGGCACGCCGCCGCCCCGTGCGCTATACAGGGGCGTCATACCCCGCACGAGAATTTCTGAAGGGAGAGCCTATGGCCACGACACCCCAACAGCCGCCCATGCTGGCCGGCGTCACCGTCCTGGATTTCACCCAATATCTGGCCGGCCCGACGGCCACCCGCCTGATGGCCGAACTCGGGGCCGAGGTCATTAAGGTCGAACAGGCCCAGCAGGGCGACCCGTCGCGCACCATCCCCTTTCTCAAGGACGGCCGCAGCGTCTACTTCATCCAGCAAAACCGTGGCAAGAAGAGCATCTGTCTGGATTTCAAAAAGCCCGAAGCAATCGAGCTAATCAGAGCGCTGATTCCGCACGTGGATGTGGTCATTGAGAACTATGGACCGGGCGTCCTGCAACGCCGCGGCCTGGACTACGAGGCGCTCAAGCAGCTCAACCCGGGCATCATCATGTGCTCAATCTCGGCCTTTGGCCGCCAGGGTCCGCTGTCCCACCTGACCGGCTACGATTACATCGCCCAGGCGTTTTCCGGCATCATGCATATGACCGGCGACCCGGACGGTCCGCCCCGCTTTGTCGGCGTGGCGATTGCCGACGGGGTCGCCGGGGTACACGCCTTTGCCGCCCTGGGCTATGCCCTGCTGCACCGCGACCGGACCGGCCAGGGCCAGTATATCGACCTGTCGATGGTCGATTCCCTGTACCATATGCAATCGGTCGAGGTGCAGCTGTACGCGGCCAGCAAGGGCGCCTATACCCCGCTGCGGTTCGGCATCCATCACCGGCTGTCGTGTCCCCAGGGCGTTTTCAAGGGGCCTGAGGGCTATATGGTGATTCTGGCCCTCAACCGCCAGTGGCCGAATGTGGCGCGGGCGCTGGGCAGACCGGAACTGATCGACGACCCGCGCTTCTCGTCGGCCGGCAGACGCGCCAAACACAAGGAAGAGCTGATCCCCATGATCGAGGCCTGGCTGCGAAGCTTCCCGACTGATGAGGCCGCCCTCAAGGCTCTGGCCGACCATAGGGTGCCGGCCGGCCCGGTCATGTCAATCGAAGAGACGGTTTCCCACCCGTATTTTGCGGCCCGAAAAATGGTCCGCCAGGTCCCGGACCGGATTCTGGGTGAGGTGACCATCCCCGGCTTTCCGTTCAAGTTCTCGGCCTTCCCGGACAGCCTCGACCTTGAAGCGCCCTTCCTCGGCGAACACAACGACGAGGTGTTCGGCCAGTATCTGGGACGCTCCCCGGACAGCCTCGACGCCCTGTACAAGCAGGGCGCCCTGTACCGGGGCGACAGTTAGGGTTAGTGGCGAGTGGTTAGTGGTCAGTTCCCCTAATCACTCGCCCCTAATCACTCGCCCCTTCTTCAACTACACCGGCGGCCGATGGGTATGCCACTCGGTGGCCTGCTCATAAACCTGGCCGGCCTGTATGATCGTGCCCTCCTCGCCGTGGCGGCCGACGAGCTGGAGACTCAGCGGCAGGCCGTCGGCATTAAAGCCGCACGGGACCGAGATGGTCGGGCTGCCCGAAAAATCGAACGGCGCGGTATGGCGCAGCAGACCGCCGGCGGCCGCCCGCGACAGGGGAGCGTGGGGAGAAAACTCCGACAGGGGAACCGGCGCGCTGGGCGTTGACGGACACAGCAGCAGATCGACCTCTTGCCACAGGTCGTCAATCATGCGGCACACCCCCTGGCGTATGATATGCGCCGCGACATAGTCGGCGCCGCTGACCTTGACGCCTTCCGCTAGAAAGGAGCGAAAGGTCGGACCGTAATCGTCGGCCCGCGCCGGATAGGTTGCAGCGTGGGCGGCCGCAGCCTCGGCCGCACAGATCGTAAACCAGGCGCCCAGCACCTCGTCGGTGATGCCGCTGACCTTGACCTCGCGGATATCAGCGCCCGCATCCTGCAAGACCTTGACCGTGGCCAGCACGGCCTGACCAACCTCGGTCTCCACGCCGTCGGTACAGTAGGCTTCGTCCACGCCGATCCGCAGCGCCTTGACCCCATTGTCGATCAGGTCCATATAGTCGCGGACCGATTCCCGTCGGGTGGTCGGATCGTTGGGGTCAAAGCCCGCAATCGCGCGCAGCATGACCGCCGCATCGGCAACGCTGCGCGTCATCGG
>JAGWBB010000029.1:33848-37494 GCA_021296095.1 Desulfurellaceae bacterium
CCGCACGCGGCAGACGGAAAGCGGATTGAGCCGCCGGTATCCGAACCGAGCGAGCCAAAGCACAGCGAGGCGGCCGTGGCAGCCCCGGAGCCGCTCGACGACGCGCCCGGCCAGCGGTCGGGATTCCACGGGTTGCGCGGCGGTTCGACCGAGGGATGATAGCCGGACAGGGCAAACTCGGTCATGCCCAGTTTGCCCAGCAACACCGCACCTGCGGCGTACAGTTTATCCATGATCGTGGCGTTGTAGTCGGGCACCCAGTCGGCCAGAATCTTGGACGCGCAGGTGGTCCGGATGCCTTTGGTGAAACACAGGTCTTTGACGGCGATCGGGATGCCGTGCAGGGGTCCCCGGTAGGTCCCGGCCAGAATTTCCTGTTCAGCGGCCCGGGCCTGTTCCAGGGCAAAATCCGCAGTCACCGTGATATAGCTGTGCAGCTTGCCGTCGATGGCTTCGATGCGGTCCAGCATGGCCTGGGTAAGTTCGACCGGCGAGACCGCCTTGCTCTTGATCAGCGCGGCAGCCTCGGTCAGGGTTGTGGTACACAGTTCAGCAACGCTCGGCATGGTGCAGCCCTCCTTCGCCTTCCCCTTAGCACTTTCTCCGACCGAAAGAAAAGCTACAATAGCCGGCCATGCGCTACCATCCGGCCCTGCTGCGGTCGATCAAGGACTTTAACTCGGGACGCTATTTTGACGCCCACGAAGCGCTGGAAGACGCGCTCGATGCGGTCGAGGACGACGACACCACCTGGCAGCTGTTTCTCGGCCTCATCCGGGTTGCGGTCGGCTACCACAAATTGGCCTCCGGCTATCCGGGCGCCCAAACTATGCTGACAATGGGGCTGGAAACGCTCGTCCCGCTCCCTGACGAGTGTGGCGGGGTGCGGCTGGAAGCCGTGCGCCAGCGGGTTCGGCAGGACCTGGCCCGGCTGGACACCCTCCCCCGTGGCCCGGACGGTCAGGCGCCCAGGATCACCCTCGCCCCTCGCCCGGCCGGACGGTGAGGCATATCGCTCACAGGCGCAGAATCGCCCCGCCCTCTTCCAGACGTTTTTGCAGGGCGGAGACCTGAATCTGTTTGGGAGACGTGCCCGACTGCGCGGCTAGCGCGGCTGCGGTGCCGGCCGCCTCGCCGGTCGCAATACACGGCGGAATCTCTTTGGTGGCGTGATGGACCCGGTGATCGACCGAGATGCAGCGACCGGCCACCAGCAGGTTGGGGAATTCCCTGGCCAGCAGCGACCGGTAGGGGATGTAGTAGAGGGCCTCGTATTTGGTCCAGTGTCCGGTCAGGGCAATCGCATCCTCACACGGCGTGTCAATGTCGTCCCGGCCCAGCACGGCCTCGCCGACCAGGCGGCGGCTCTCGGTAATACCGATCTGATCGGCGATGTGACAGAAGTGGGCCTTGGCAAAGCCCGGCACCTCGCGCCGCAAACGGTCCGCCTCGTGCATGACTTGCTTGCGGCATTCCAGCTCGGCATAGGTCAGGTCTTCAGGGTCGGTGGCGTCGATCTTGCGGCTGATACGCTCGGTCGCGCCCCACGGCATCAGAACCTTGCCCTCACCCGGGGTATGAAAAAACCAGCCCCCAGCTGCGATGGCGGCCTCGGGGTCTTCGACCCCACCCATGCAGAACCACAACCATGGCAGGACTTTCTCGCTCTCGTAGGCGGTCCCGGCCGAGGTGAAGATATCGCCGTCTCCGCTGGCATCAATGACGACATCGGCCAGAATGGCGAACCGGCCGGATTTACCTTGAAAGGCTACCCCGCTGACCCGGCCGTCCTGCACGATGGCGTCGCAAGCATACGCGTGCAGCAGCAGCCGCACCCCGGCCTCCTGGGTCATCTGGTTCAGCGCAAACTTGAATTCTTCGGGATCGTAGGCGACCGAGTAGCGCACCCGGTGCGGACCGTGGCCCCACACCAGACCCCAGCTGCGATTCCGGCTGACGAGATCCTGGTCGGCACTACCCCACTCGGTTTGGGGCGGAAAATAGGCGGCCTCACGCTGGGCCAGCCGTTCCGTCACCTCCTGGCACAGGCCGCCGACGACCTGGCGGCCCCGACCGTCGTCCAGGGTCAGCAGCAGAATAATCAGGCCACCGCTGGCCAGCCCGCCCAGATAGCCGAGCCGCTCGACCAGGATCACATCGGCCCCGTTGCGCGCCGCTGCCACGGCCGCAGCCACACCGGCCGACCCGCCACCGACCACCAGGACCTGGGTCTCGGCCTTGACCGGTGTCGAGCGCGGCGGCTCGTGGATGACACGGGGACTGGGATTCGGCATGTCCGCTCCTTGACCGGTACCAGCGCCTACCACATGGACGTGAGCAGCCCCAGCATGGCCTCTTCGGCGCCCTGCTGTTTGTGCCACAGGGAGCTTTCCTCAATCACGGCCTGGGCCACAATCGACAACTCGTCTTCCTTGGCTCCGACATCGCGCAGGCGGCGCGGCACGTCGAAGCCGTCAATGAAGGCATCCACCACTTCGGCCGCCTCGGCCGCGACCGCCTCGGCTGACCGCCCGTTGGCCTGAATGCCGAACGCCTCGGCGATCTTGGCCTGCTGGGGCAGGGTCTCGGGAGCCAGAAAACGCATGCAGTGCGGAATCGTGATGCACGAGGTCACCCCGTGTGGCACGTCCCAGCGGGCGCCAATCTGATGCCCGAAGATATGGCTCAGGCGGACGCCGACATTGCCCAGGCCGAAAATCGACAGCCAGGCTGCCACCTGACACTCGCCGCGCGCCTCAACATTATCGGGCTCTTTGACGGACAGGGGCAGCGAGACGTGCAGCTTGCGAATCGCCTCCATGGCCAGGGCGTCAGACACCGGCTGGGGATTGACCGACCACAGGGCTTCGATTGCGTGGTCGAGCGCCTTGATGCCGGTCGCCGACCACAGCTGCCGGGGGGTTGGCAGGGTGACCTGGGGATCGAGCACAATCGTCTTGGGCACGATGCGGGGATCGACCCGCAGCCCCTTGACCCGGGTGGCCTCATCGGTGATCCCGGCAAAGGGGGTGAACTCGCCCGCCGACAGCGTGGTCGAAATCGCAATCTGGGGCATGTCGGCCTGGGTCTGACCGTCTTCGAGCAGTTCCAGAGCTACGATCTTGGCCGCGTCAATCGGGCTGCCGCCGCCAAAGCTGATGATGGCGTCGGCCTCGCGCTCGCGCGCCATGGCCACGGCTTCGTCAACCGTATGGCTCGGCACGTGCTGTTTGCAGCCGTTATACGTACCGGCCCAGCGCTCTCCGAGCAGGGCCTCAAATTTCTGGACCAGATCGGTTTTGGTCGATAGACTCTGGCCGGTCAGGACCAGGGCGCGTCGCTTGCCGAAACGCTCGAGTTCGCCGGGCACCCGCTCCAGCGCGCCGGCTCCGAAAATCACGTTCTCCAACTGGGGGAATTTATACTCGCGAACCATGCTTTCCTCCTTCTGGGCTCGGGGCCAGGAGCGCAAGACTCTTCGGCCTCTCGCGGCTCCCGATTATCCTGCCGGCCCCTCGGGTTTGTCAATGCGGCGCCGCTTGTCGGGCCGCCGGCTATGCGCTATTGCAGGCCGTGTCCCGGTCCGGATCAGGAGGTAGGCGTATGTCAAACTCTCTCAAGCGTGGTGGATATCTGGCCCTGCTCG
>JAGWBB010000030.1 GCA_021296095.1 Desulfurellaceae bacterium
GTGCTTCAGCTTGTTTCGCGCGTCATTTGCTCGCGTGACGACCTCATTTTCAGTGGAGGCTTCGCCGAAAAGCTGCTTAGTGATCGTAATGGCAACTTTCTTGAGGGAATCCAGGGAGTTCTCGATGCCGTTCTCCTTGAGAAGTTTCCCAAAAATCTCCTCCGCAGCACCCGCTAACGTAATAACGGAATAATAGCCCTCTCGGTCAAAGTGTTCCTCTTGTTCAAAGTACAGACGAAGAGCAGTCTTCAGCTGCCATACCGCTATAGACTGTGGATCATGAGACATACGAGTTGCTCCGTTCTAGCTTCGTCTTGTTTGGCACTAGGTGCGTTATCTTTCGAGGTATTGCCAGCCCCTTCCGATTGCCTGGTGGACTCAACATGCCGCAAACCTCATTTCGCTCCAGCCTGATGCGCAGCCGCCCACTCCCTAGCCAAGCGCTGGGCTTCGGCAATCTGGACCGGGGTCATTTGTGCTGCAACGTTGTCTCGCAGTTCACGCGCGTATTCGCCACCAACGCCTGTCCCGGCAAGGTTGTACCACATATGGGCCATCGTATAGTCCTGCGGGACGCCCTCACCTCGGAAGTACATAGACCCGAGGTTGAGCTGTGCGCTCGTGTCACCCTGCTCAGCAGCACGGCGGAACCACTCCACCGCCTCGGCATAGTCCTGCGGTGAGCCAAGATTGCGCCGCGCGTCCCCGCCTCCACTTTCAGCTGCTGCTCGACACGCAGCGAACCGTGTATCAGCTGACAAACTCATATTCAAACAGTCCGCAGCATTGCCGGTAAGGGTCTGTCTGCTAAGGATCTTGATTTCAGTGTCCTCTGCCGCAATGGGGCGTACCCATGTGCAGGCCCACAACAAGGCGATATAGATGGAAAGCCAAAACCAAAGCCTCATGGTGACATTTTTTCCTCAGCGTCCTGCTGTCAGCAGCCCGGTCCGTCAGCCCCACACCTCCTCCCCACCTCACTCACTCGGACAGCGGGCCCTCGGCGGCAAAGCGGCGCAACACGTTGTCGGTGATCTGCGAGACGGTGTTGTCATACTGGTTGTGAGACAGGGCGCCGCACCAGGCGATCGAGCTGGCCGAAAAGACCGCCCCGCCCCTGGGATATTCAAAATACACCATATCGGCCCGGACCTTGGGGTTGACCGTGCCGCCCTGTCTTGAGTCGCTGAGTAAGACCTCTTCAACCACGTGTTGATAGGCGTCCGAATGGCCGGACGAGGAGGCCACCACCAGGGCGTGAGCCGGCGTGCCCAGGGAACGCTCGGCGCGATCCAGCTCAAAACCGGCCGCCCCGTAGTTCAGCACCAGCGAGTCAAAGGCGCCGATGGCTTCTTCGGCGCCAATCCCCTCAAAAATGAACGCCGCCCGGGGATCGAAGCTGGCGGGCTTACGCTGATACGGTGCGCTGTTGTCAAAGCCCTGAGTAGTGAAGCCGACACCGACCAGGCGCTGCGGCGTTCGGCCCCGGTCGCGCCACAGGCCGCCGGGCTCTCCGGTCGTGCTGTGGTGGTATTCGCCGGGTTTGGCCTGCCAGCTGCGGGTGCCGACCCGGCGGCGGACCTCCACCGCGTGGGGACGGCCGGGGGCGGACGAGGTGATCCAGTAGAACCCGTTGCCGCCCAGATACATCAGCCGCCCGCCGTTGTGCAGATAGGTCTCCAGGGCGTCCAGCATCGGTCCGGACCAGTACTCGGGATGACTGCCGGTGAGGATGACCTTGTACGGGGCGAGCAGGTCCAGGCCCTCGGCGTGCAGGTTCTCATCGGTGATGACATCATAGGCTTGGCCCTTGGCTTCGAGCCAGTCGATCAGGTGCAGGTCGGCTGGAAACTGGTGCGGGCAGCTGAGCGTCCGCATGTGATAGCGCGGGCGCATATTCATAATCGGCCGCAGACGCGAGGAATAGCACACCCCACTGCCGTCGGAATGGTGGTCGTAGAGGCTGAGCAGGCCGTTGTCCGCCACATAGCGATCTTCAGGAGTCGGCTCCCCCCGATTCTGGTTTGGGGCCAGATCGGGAGAAATCTCGCTCAGATGCTCGTTGGCGTAGGCCAGGTAACTGTTGGTGGGAGCCAGGAAGGCAATGTCGGCCGTGGCCCGGCCCCGTGGCGGACGGACAAAGAACGGAATGTGGTCCTCGCCGGCCCCGGTGCGCAGGCGCGCGGCGTAGACCCCGCTCTTGCAGTCGGCCGGCAGGGTCCAGCTGAAATCCACCTGCCAGCCGGCGTCCTCAAGGTCGTCGTCATGAAAATGGATCGCCCCGTACTCGTGCGGGACCGCACGGAAATCGGTCTCGCTGCCGCTCCGCATGTTGACGGCCCGGCCGTGCAGGCCGTGGGGCGAGGTGTCGGTGACCTTGTCGGAGGCCATATCGAGAGAAAAATCCCAGGCCGCAACGAGGTCATCGCCAAAGGCCAGCGGCGAGGCGCCGCGCTGGAGCGAGATCAGCTCTTCGCGGCTCAGAGCACGCCGGAATACGCACGGGCGCTCGATCTTGCCGTTGAAATGGTGGCCAACACGGCCTTGACCGTCATCGCCGGACTGCCACAGGCTGGCCATCAGGCAATCGGCCCGGCTCGCCGCTATAGCCCGGCTTTCGGTCGAGGCTGTCTCGCTTGCCCGGGTCTGATCCTGCGGCCAGCTGCGCAGCGGCTCTTGGTACACCGTAATCCGGCCGCTCTGGGCGTCAAAGCTCAGCGCCACAAAATACCACTCGGCCTCACGCAGCGGGACAGCGATCCGCACCTGCTCGATGTGTCCGGCAGCATCGGTCAGCCAACCGGCCAAGACCCCACCCTCATCCAGCACCAGGGCATAGCCGCCGTCGGCCTCTGACCACTTGCTCACAATCCCCTGCCGGCCTTTGTGAGGCGTGGTGGGAAAAATCCAGGCCTGGAGGGTCAGACCCTCGGACACCCGCAGCTGCGGCGCGTCGGGCACGATGACGTGTGAGCCGGTGTGGAGCGCCTGTTCGCGGCCCGGATACTCACCGCTGACCGTCGTCTGCACGAGTTCCTCTTTGAAGCCCGGCCCGCGCGGGTTGGGATCGCCGTGGATCAGGCGGACAATATCCGCCCGGTAGCTCGGACGCTGACAGCTCACATGAAAACGAACCGTATCCTGGGGAGCGACACTCAGCTGATCGGCATAGCCCACAATCTCCATTGTTGTCTCCCTCCGAATCGCCGCAGCGGTCAGTGGCCGAGAAATGCGGTAAGGGATGGCCGATGACGTCCGAAAAGAGCATCAACACCCGGTGGGTGATGCCCCACACCGCCTGCTGGCGGTAGCCAATCGCCGGGTACCACAGGGACACGTCCTGGGTCGGCAGATTGAGCGAGGTGGCGTTGTGTTCGTCCCACAGATGCGCCAGCGGTATCCAGTATACCTCCCCAACCTCATCGTTGGGGGTAAACGGGGCGAGGGTCGGTCCCAGGTAATAGACAAACGGGGCCAGGAACAGCAGCCGGTCTCGGCCGCGCAGCAGGATTGATATTTCGGCTAGCGCTCCCAGCCGGTGGGCGGGCTCTAAGACAAGGCCGACCTCTTCGTGCGTTTCCCGTTCGGCCGTCTCCTGTAAACTGGCATCCTCCGGCGCAGCCCGACCGCCCGGCAGCGCCATATCACCCGACCATGGATCGCCGGGCTTGTCGGCCCGACGGATCATACACAGGTGGAGGTCGGGCTCGGCCCCGGCTAAGACCAGCGCCACCGCGGTGCGGTTGCGGTCGAGTTGGCGGCTGGTCTGGCTCGGCTTATGTCGGGCCAGGGCGTGTTGAATGGTGTCAATGCTCAACATATCTAGTGGCGATTATTCTGCGCTTGGGCCGCCTTTGTCAAACCGGTTGTCCGGACAAACCTTGACGCTGACACGGGAGCGGAGTACGGAAGAGAGGTGAACGATGACAAAGTGAATGATGATGACCACCTCATCGAGAAGAGATCGTCGTTCACCTTTAACAGCAAAGGAGGAACACTTATGGCCAACACGTATGCCAGACAGATGCTATCGTACGAGACCGCTGCCAAGATGGTGGCGGCGGCGGTTGCCAAAGCCGAGGAGCTGGGCTGCAAACAGAATGTCGCGGTGATTGACAGCGGGGGAAATCTGAAAGCCCTGGCTAGTATGGATGGAGCGCTGCTACTCGGCATTGAGGGCTGCCAACGCAAGGCGTTTACGGCGCTGTTTGGCGTCGGCACAAAAGATCTGTACGGCGTCATCAAAGACGACCTATCGCTTGTCGTTGGCCTGTCCCACTTCTCACGCGCGACCCTGGTCGGTGGCGGCCTGCCGATTGTGGTCAACGGCGAGGTTATCGGCGGGATCGGGGTCGGTGGCGGGACGGTTGATGAAGATATTGCCTGCTCCCAAGCCGGGCTGGATGCCATTGCCAACTAATCGTCACAGAAAGGAAGCCTACGATGCAAACCATTAGCAAAGAGCATATTGTCCGGACGTTTGACGCCGATCACCCTGCGGCTGCCACAGTTAAGCCCGGGGAAGTATTTGTGATGGAAACCAACGACCGCTTTCGAGACTGGAACGAGGGCGGCGAGTGGCCCATGGAGCAGCTGACCGTCATGACCGGGCCGGTCTATGTTGAAGGCGTTCAGCCCGGCCAGGTGCTGGCCGTGGAGGTGTTGGACATCAAAGCCTCCCAGGGGTTTGGCTATGTGGTGGCAATTCCGGGCTTCGGCCTACTCAAAGACCAGGTCGAGTTTCGGAAAAAAGTCGTCCCGATTGAGGGCAACCGCATTCGCTACAGCGACACCCTGAGTCTGCCGTTCATACCCAACATCAGCAAAATTGGACTGGCTCCGGCCGAGGGCTCGCAGCCGAGCGGGGCGTGTGGGGATTTTGGCGGTCAGCTGAGCAACAGCCAGCTGGGAGCTGGCTCAACCGTGTTTTTGCCGGTGTTTGCCGAGGGCGGGCTACTAACCATCGAAGACGTGCACGCCAGGATGGGCGATGGCGAAGCCACCGCCTCGGCGGTGGAGATTGCGGCCACGGTGACGCTACGCTGTCAAATTGCGACCGAGCTGCCGCTCAGCCAGCCGATCGTTATCACCCAGGACGAGGTTCAGACCATGGGCAGCGGTGAGACGGCCGAGGCGGCGGCGCGGGCGGCTGTGGACGAGCTGGCCCGTCTGCTGGTCGAGCGGACCGAGGCCGATATGACCGAGGCGGCGATACTGGCCAGCGTGGCGGCCGATCTGCGGATTTCCGAGATGGCCGGTAGCCCGTGTCATATTCGGGCGGCCATGAAGCGCGAGATTCTGGGCTTGTAGTCGCCGCTTGAACCCTGGGTTCTGTTGGGAGACTGTTGAGACGTAGGACAGGCCGGTTCCGCCCCTGCTGCTAGGCACAGGGCTGAGCCGGTGATCTATGTCCAAAAATTCCAGGTCTGACGATCGGCCCGTTAGGGCCTATCGTGCGTCGCTTTCAGGTGGCAGGACAGAGGAGTGCGGGGAGTGGCCAGAAGACCGGCTCATCACGTCCTTGGATCGCTACCTGGAACGCGATTATGACTGGGCCTTGTTCGATCTGCTGCCCCTGTCCGATTCCGGGGCGGTACGGATTCCTTGAGTGGCTCAGCGACAGGCGCAAGCACGTAGATCGATTCCAATAGATTTTCGACGATATCCATTGCATAGTTTAATTTTTCGGTGGTGGGACGGTGGCCACGATGAGCGGCCGCGCTGCCTACGTCAACGACAGCTTCGAGCACTTCGCGATTCTGGCTGCTTAGCCACCCCCCATCCTGTAACTCGCCGAGCTTGGCTTTGAAGGTGGGCTTATCCCCTACTTTATCAACCGCCACCATATCCGTTATCGTTCTGACCCCAATTGCTGCCAGGGTACGACTGTCAGCAGCGAGTGCCGCATACACCTCGTACATTACAGAGCCGACTTCCTGGGGAAGCTTTGAAATCCAGCGGGGGCTCTCTCGGGCAATCACTGGCGGGAAGTAGAAGATGGACTCCTCGTCTGCGCTTTCTGAGAACCACTCCGTTATTCGGAGCTTACTGTCTTCACATCCGAGGCATTGCAACATCTCAGCCGTTGTGTTCCACACAAGGGTTCCCACAAGGGTTCCGAAGTTGATGTCCTCCTCCCGCCGGCGCTTCGTACGAGCTATTAACCGGTGGTTTCTAGAACCTCCACACGTATTGCAATGGGCTTCGACGATCTCGTCGTTGCCACACTCGGCGCATCGTGTGGGCGGGGTGTTCTGCTCTTGTAGCATCCTATCCTCCTTTCAGCTGCGAGCAAAAAACAACTTTTGAAGCGTCTCTTACTTTGACAGGAAGAGGGGACCAGTGCATCCGTGTCAGCTCAGATGGAGCGGGTTGTGCTAGGAGGCGGCTGTTAAATATGAATCCGCTTAATCTCATTAAGTGATAGTTGCTCGTGCACGCGATTATAGCGATGATTGGTCCGGATCGATTCGTGTCCTGCGATGCGGATCGCCATTTCTAACGTCCCAGCATTGCACAGATATTTCGTAATCCCGGTGCCTCGAAAGCTATGATTGTACACCTCACTTGGCAGCCCCGCCGCGACCGCTCGGCGCTTAACCATTTTGAGCGTGGCGTTCCGCGTCAGTGGGTGCTGGACGAGAAAACAGCGGGCCTTTCGGATCGCCAACAAGGTCCGCACGGTCAACATATTCATCATTATACTCCCTTACAAGATCCGCTCTCGCCGCACCACAAAAAAATCTACAAAACCACAGATTTTCTCTTGTTAAGGTAGAAAAAATATTTAATTCTAAAAAACACTGAACGTATGAACGGGACAGCTTGCTGTGCGTTCCTCCGGCCGCCGGCTACCTGCCCAAGAGCGGTTATAAAGCGAGCCCAGTTAAGTAAAGACCCCGCTTAGCGCGGGGCTTTTTCATTGTGGGGTCTTAATCGGCTTGTTTGCCTGTTTGTTGTGGGCAACAACAAAGAACTCGATTTTCTTCCTCTTCGGCTGCGAAGAGTCGTGATCTTCATCCCTGACATAAGCACTCTGAACAAATAGCCTTAGCAAGCCGCCGCGCGCTCTCGACACCTGGAAATAGGATTCGTAAGCCGAAGGTGTATAACGTGGTCACCAGCAACGGGGCACAGCCCTGGGGGCTCAGTTCTGGCCAGCCCCACATCATCCTACTGATGGGTGGGCAGCGTCACGAAATCTCAACATCCTCGACAATGAAGATCCTGGAAGTGGCAAAGTCGACAAATTTCAGCTCATCCGGCCGAATGATTTCGAGATAGCGGGGATGGCTAAAGGCTTTGTCGATGTCCTCGACGCTGTCAAACCACAGCTCGGCAATGCCGTCGAACGGGGCTTCGTCCTGGGGCGGGAAGCCCGGGACAGAGTCACTCATCGTGTGGCCTTGGATATATTTGCGGACATAGGCCCAAAACTCGGGCACGCTGCGGACCAGCGGGCCGTGGTTGTTTTTCCAGTAGTCCTGAAACTCCGCCCTTGTCATTCCCACTTTCCGGCGGACGCAGCCAACAAATTTGACCATCATTTTCTCCCTTCATGGGCTGACACTCTCAGCCGCTTCGTGCTGACTGCGGAGCTATAGCTGGCCGCTCATCCAGAGTCAAACGGCCCGGCCGTTCCCACCGCGGACTGAGCCGGTATCTTGTCCCATCTTGCCAAAGAAGGGACCGATGCTCTAGGATGACGGACAGTTTTCAGCAACACTTATCACTTAGTGTTAATACAAGAAGGAGTTGCTCATCATGTCAAGCAGCCTTGCCGGCGGATACGTTTCAGCCGATGGTCATGTGGTCGAACCGGCCGATTTGTGGACCAGTCGAATAGAGACCCGCTTTCGCGAACGGGCGCCCCATATCGAGACCCGCAAGTCGATCGACTTCTATGTTGTCGATGGGCTCGATCCGGTGGCGGTCGGCCTTGACGGGGCAGCCCTGGAGAGCAAGATTGCCGGCAAGGTCGAGTCACCGGTTGCCCGCCACGCGGATACCCGTCTGGGCGCCTCAGATCCACACCACCGGCTCAAAGACCAGGATCTGGACCATCTGCGGGCCGAGATGATCTATCCAGGCCAGTGGAGTCTGATGTTCTACCGTATTGCCGACGCCGAGTATCAGCGCGCCGCTGTCCGCGTATATAACGACTGGCTGAGCGAATTCTGTTCATACGCCCCGGAGCGCTTGCTCGGAGCAGCGATTCTGCCCATGCAAGGCCCCCTGGAATGGGCGGCTGAAGAGGCCGAACGGGCGGCCACGATCGGGCTTAAGGCGGTCATGATTCCGGCTGCGGTGCCGGCTAAGCCGTACATTGATCCGGACTACGAGCCGCTGTGGGAGCGTTTGGAAGAGATCGGCTTACCGGCCGTCGCCCACTCGGGCACGGCCGCCGATATCGGCGCCTCGACGGTTGACAAGGCCCGCAAGAACGGCCCCGGCATGGCCTTTATGGACGAGAAGGCGTTTCAGCCCATGAACGCCCTGACCGAGTTGATTTGGAGTGGCGCCCCCCAGCGCCATCCCCGGCTCAAGTTCATCATCTCCGAGGGTGGAATCGGGTGGATTGCGTGCCTGCTGCGTCTGATGGACCACTGGTGGGAAGATCATCACCGCTGGATGCAGCCCAAGCTCGACGCGCGCCAGTTCTGGGCCACCTTTGAAGACGACCGGGCCGGTATCCTGACCCGCGAACTGATGGGTGTTGATCGCCTGATGTGGGGCGCCGATTATCCGCACACCGAGGGCACCTTTCCAAAATCCCAGCGCCAGATCGCCCAGGACTTTGTCGGCGTGCCCGAAGACGAGGTGTATCAGATGGTGATCGGCAATGCGGCCACGCTGTTCGGCCTCAAAGTCTGAGCCGAGCGCCGGGCCAGACCTGACACCCGCCGCTCAGTCTTCCCACGCCATGATCCGCGCCGCCTTGTGGGTGTCGGCGTACTCTTCAATTTTGGAGATCTGCCCGGCCCGACACTGGTAGACCCAGCAGTACTCGTTGTCGTACTGCTCGCCCTGGCGAGTTTTGGCCGAAATAGAGTGCTGGACAACTGCGGTGTCCCCGTCGGCCAGAATGCGGTGAATATTGAGGCGGAAAGTCTTCATGTCGAAGATGCGCTTGGGCGTCTCTCCACCCAGCTCTCTGGTCACGGCCTCCCGGCCTCTGACGACCTCCAGCGGCGCACTCTCGGGCGGATACCACTCCACGTCCTCGGTCAGCAGCGAGGCCAGCTTGTCTCGGTCGCCGGTCGGCAGGGTTTCGTAATAGGTTGTGATCAGGGCGCGCGTCTCTTCGGTCTGCATAGGCGAGTCCTCCTGGGCTCACCTTTAGCGCACGCCCCGCCTTTTACAAGCCCGAGACGGTCTTGTATCTTCAGGGCTGCCGATACGGAGGAGGCGCATGATTGAACCCTACAATGCCGTCGGATTAGTGCCCACGTTCTGGGGCATTCGCAAACGCGAGGATATGCAGAAAAACATTGAGCATATCAAAAGCCTGACCACGGCCGCGTTCTGGCTGTCGAACCTCGATATCCCGGTCCGGCTGTTGGCCATCCCGGAAGGGGCGCTCCAGGGCTTCAACGACGAGGTGCTGAACGTTGACCACGCCGAATTCGCCCGCACCTGCGCGATTGATATTCCCGGCCCTGAGACCGACCAGCTGGGTGAGCTGGCCCGCCAGTGGGGGGTGTTCATCATGGCTCAGGCCAAGGCCCGCCACGAGGACTGGCCGAACCTGTTTTTCAACGTCGGCTTCATCCTTGACCCGGACGGCGATCTCATTCTCAAGCACTACAAGATTTCTTCCCTGCTGCCGTGCGAGCGCTCGGTCTCGCCGCACGACGTGTTCGACTGGTGGATCGACAAGTACGGTCGCAGCCTGGACGCCTTCTGGCCGGTCGCCGATACCGCGATCGGGCGGCTGGGGATCATGATGGCGATGGAGGGCAATTACCCCGAGAACGGCCGCGGCCTGGCCATGAACGGGGCCGAGCTGGTCTACCGCGCCTCCCTGCCCGGCCCGTTCACCCAGAACGACATGTTCGAGATCTCCAACCGGGCTCGCGCCCTGGAGAACAATATGTACGTGGTAGCGCCCAACATCGGCGGCTACCATCTCTACCCGGACAGCCAAACGCCCATTGACGCCGGCAGCGGCCAATCCATGATCGTTGACTACAAGGGCACGATCGTCGGCAAGCAGCGCGACACCAACGGCTCGACCTATGTCAGAGGCGTCATCGACATCGAAGCCCTGCGCCACCACCGGGCCACGGCCCAGGTGACGAACTGGATGAAAGACATCCGGGCCGAAATGGCCCAGCTCATCTATGAGAAGCCGATTTATCCCAAGAACCGCTATCTCGACCGTATCCCCGGCAAACACGCCGAGTACAAGGCCGAGGTCATCGACAAACAGATTGGGTTGATGCAGGAGCGGGGAATCTGGAAAGCGCCATCGAAATGAGGTGAGGCCGGCGACTCCCTCACTCCTGCTGTTCTGCCGCTAATTTTTCTGTCAGCCACACGTTGATAAGCGTCTCTGTCGAGACTCCCTGTCGATGGGCATAGGCGGTCAGCTTCTTCGCTAATTCCGGCTCCAACGCGGCGAGAAACACACGGCGCTGAATATCGACTTCGAAGCTCGCCTCTCTGGTCAGCTCCCAATAATCGGTCACGTCATGACTGTCCCAGAATTCCGCCGCCTCCGTAAGATTTTGAAAGTGCTGCGGAATAGGTTCGGATTTTTTGCTACTTCTTGGCATGGGCTCTTTTTTCTTTCCGGGTCATTTCCCGTGCGGTGACAATCAAGGCTTCCCGTGTGGCTTTGTAGATAAAATAGATAATCAGATATCGCCCCGCATCCGTCTGTCCCATTGCCGCGTAGAGGTCTTCGCCTCCTACGTCGCCTGTCTCAATGAAGCGAAAACGGCGCGCAACCGATAAAACTTCTTCAACTTCACCCGTCGTCACCTGATGCTTCCAGGCAAGCTTATCAACAACTTCCCTCAGCCAGATGATCCCCGTTAGCCTCATCGCCTAGAGTTCAAAGCCAATGATCCGAACGCTTCATGAGTTCTGAATCGCGGAGACGTTTCGTAAGCCATCACTTTCTAGGAGCCTATATAGTATTCCGGTGACACCCAATCATGCTCCCAATCCAGAGGCTCGGACAAGAGAAAGATATGCTGGAACTCTCTATGATACAGTTCTGCCACCTGTTCACTGTGAATCACCATGGCATTTTCAAGGGACAGCCCAGCGTTCTTCGTGAAGTTGAATGACCCTGTCCAGACTGCCTGGGGGATGAACTCGGAATGCACATACTCTTCAGGGTCACTTCCAGGCTCACTCCATTCCCCGAACACGAGAAACTTATGGTGCATCCTCGGCATGGCAGGTTTCTTCTCCCGGTTGTAATGCCCTATACACCGGACAGCATCGAAGGGTTCACATCCGGCGTAACCGGCGCGCTCAATGATGTGACCCCATCCGCAGAAGGAAGACTTCTCGTTAGCCGCAGAAGTCAGGGAATCATATCGCTGCCTCAATCCCCGTTTCCACCGATCTTGAGACGTACGGCCGATATCCGGGCGCAGGAAATCCTCCTTTTGCACCACAATGCTCACCCACTTCCCCTGCATGGCCTCAAGAATGGGAAAACTCGTCAACCAAGCTACACACCCGACCATTGAAGAGTATAGACTTATCTGCTTGATGAGTTCCGCTTCCTGGTTACGGAAAATGTAACGGATCGGACCAATATCCGTATTCTTAGGACGAAATGACCTGTCCGACTCATCTTTGCTATCCTGGTTGTAGATGAGCGTGCGCGCCAAATCCATCTGATCTGTCATCTCAGTCATCCTCGCAACAAGCGCTCCGCGTTTTTGTAATAAATCTTGTTCTTGTCGTCTTGAGACAGCGGCAGCCCCTCCAAGAACTCGTTTGTCCAGCGCATGAACTGACTGTCCTGCATGAAATAGTCCGAGCCGTAGACCAGATGGTCCACACCGACCAGGGCGCAGGCGCAGTCGAAGGCCGGCTTATGCCAGCCCAGCGCCGTGTCAAAGTACAGCTTGGGCATATACTCGCTCGGCCGGTGGGAGATCTGGCGGTAGCGGTCTGAGAAGTGCTGATCGTCAAAGCCGAGGTCAACACGCCGGGCCAGGTAGGGCAGCGTGCCGCCCAGGTGGGCGAGGATGAGAATCAGGTTCGGCCAGCGCTCAAACACGCCGCCGTACAGCAGCTTCATGGTTGACAGGGTGGTATCGGCGGGAAAGGCCAGCAGCGGAGCGATGTCATCGTCCTGATAGCCGGGCGGCGGTTTGGGGTGCATGAAGACGGGGATCTTGCGGCGTTCGGCCTCTTCCCAAAAGGGAAAGAATTCCGGTGTGTGCAGATAGGTGTCGCCAACGTTGGAGGTGATCAGCGCTCCGACAAAGCCGGGGATCTTGAGCGTCCGGTCCAGCTCGGCCAGGGCGGCCTGGGGCGAGTTGAACGGGATATTGGCAAAGGCTTTGAAACGCTCGGGGCTCTGGCGGCAGGCTTGGGCATAGGTGTCGTTGACCAGGCGACACAGCTCCGGGCTGTGCTCGTCAACCCGGATATACATCGACAGGTTGGACAGGATTTCGATCTCCACCCCGCCCGCATTCATATCTTCGAGACGCTGGCCGTGATCCCAGGCCGGCAGCGGCGTGCCGGCCCAGATGCCGATCAGGCGCCCGCGCGCATCGTGGTCCAAGACCACCTCGTCGGGATAGTAGTCTTTGATTTTCAAGAAAAAGGCTTCGGGAAACGAGTGGCAGTGAAAGTCGATTTTCATGGCATCTCCTCAAACACGGCGGTTCACAGTCGGTGCGGCGTCTTCTCAGCCCGCCGACACCACCGACGCCCCTCCGGCCTGCCGGTCGAGAAAGGCGGCCAGGGCGGCGTTAAACGCCTCGGGGCGTTCGAGGTTGGTCAGATGACCGGCGGCGGGAATTTTTACCAGCGAGGCACCGGCAATACTGGTGGCCAGAAATTCCGAGGCCTGGGGTGGGGTGACCTGATCCTCCTCGCCGACAATGACCAGGGTCGGCACGCTGATCCGCGACAGCACAGGTCGAAAATCGGTCGTCACAATGGCGTGCAGGGCCTGCTTGTACGGCTCGACCCGTAAGGCCGACAGCGAGGTCTGGAGTTTTGCCCGCACCGCAGCAGACGCGCCCGCGGCCACCAGCACCTCGACCACACTCGGAGCGATATCCCGCGGGCTGAGGCCCCGCTCCAAAGGATCGAGACGGCGGGCCAGAAAGTCGCGTTTCACCTCCTCGGGCGCTCCGCCAAAACCGGCCGAGGTATCGACCAGGGACAGGCTGGCGACCCGCTCGGCATACCGGTCGTAGAAGTCCTGAAGAATCATCCCGCCCATGGACAAACCGACCAGATGCGCCCGCTCGGCCTTCAGGTGATCCAGCAAGCGCGCCAGATCGTCGGCATAATCGCCGAAGCGCAGGGTCTGGGGCGAATCGTGACTGTCGCCATAGCCGCGGGCATCCCAGGCCACCGCACAGAAGCGGGAGCCGAAAAATTCGAGTTGACCGGTCCAGTTGGTGCGGTTGCCACCGATGCCGTGCAGAAAGACCAGCAGCGGGCCGCTGCCGACAATATCGTAGGCAATTGAGACCGGGTCGGGCGTGTGGCGGGTTATCGGCATGACGGCCTCACATCGCTTCCAGGGTCTGAATCCCCAGCAGCTCCAGGCCCGTCTTCAGATAGCGGGCGGTCAGGTGACACAGCAACAGACGGGTCGGACGTTGGTCGGGGGGCGCTTTCAGCACCGGATGAGCCTGGTAGAAGAGGTTGAACTTGGTGGCCAGGTCGTACAAGAAACCAGCCAGCAGGTTGGGCTTGGAGGCGCGCTCAACTTCGAGCAAGACATCGCCAAAGCGAATCATCTGCTTGACCAGCTCCTGTTCCTGGGACTCCTGAAGCCGGACCTCGATATCCGGGCTGGGCTGCCAGTCGGCCAGGCCGCCGCGCCGAAAAATCGAGCGGATGCGGGCGTACACATATTGGAGATAGGGCGCCGTGTTACCCTCAAAGGCCAGCAGCTTGTCCCAGCTGAACCGATAGTCGGCCGTCCGGTTCTGCATCAGGTCGGCATACTTCACCGCTCCCAGCCCAACCACCCGAGCGACCTCGTGCTGCTCAGCCTCGGACAGGCTGGGGTTTTTGTCGTGGACCACGGCCAAGGCGCGCTGGACGGCTTCGTCGAGCAGGGCTTCGAGCTTGACCGGCTCCCCCTCGCGGGTCTTGATCGGCCTGCCGTCCTCGCCCAGGATGGTGCCAAACCAGACGTGTTCGAGTTGAGGCTGATAGCCCCATTTGCGGGCGGCGGCAAACAGCTGCTTGAAGTGCAGCTGCTGGCGGCCGTCGGTGACGTATACGATGCGGTCGGGTTGAAACGTTTCGACCCGATACCGAATCGTCGCCAGGTCGGTGGTGGCGTACAGAAAAGCCCCGTCCGACTTCTGGATCAGAAACGGACGCTCGGCCAGCTGCGGGTCATCGTCATAAAAGACACACACCGCCCCCTCGCTGGGTCGGGCAATACGTTTGTCCTGCAAGTCCTGCACCACCCCGGCCAGCATCGGATTATAAAAGCTCTCGCCCAGCCAGTGGTCGAAGCGGATGTCGAGCCGGCCGTACAGTCGCTCAAAGGCCTGGCGCGAAATATCCATGAACTCGTGCCACAGGGCCGTATTGTCGGCATCGCCCTGCTGGAGCTTGGCCAGCTCGTGGCGAGCCTGCTCGGCGACCGTCGGATCGGTCTTGGTCTGGGCCTGGACCGTCTTGTAGATGCGCTCCATTTCGCTCAGCGGGTCGCGGCGGTAGGCGTCGGTGTCCAGGACGCTTCGATAGCCGACGATCAGCATGCCAAACTGGGTGCCCCAGTCGCCGACATGATTGTCCGTCACCACGCGATGACCGAGAAAGCGCAGGACGCGGCTCAGCACGTCGCCCAGGATCGTCGAGCGGATGTGACCCACGTGCATGGGCTTGGCAATATTGGGCGCGCTGAAATCAATCACAATCGTTTCCGGTCGCGCCACCGCTTCCACCCCCAGCCGGGCGTCGAGCGCGGTCCTGAGGACGGTCTGACCGAGCCAGTCGGGATCGAGACGGAAATTGATGAAGCCGGGTCCGGCAATCTCCCAGCTGGCCGGAATCTCGTCGGGATTCCGATTCATCTGATTCAGCTTGTCGCTGACCTCTTGGGCGAGCTGGCGGGGATTTTTCTTTTGTGTTTTGGCGACCGCCATGACGCCGTTGGCCTGATAATCGCCAAACTTGGGGTTGGCCGCCGGGTTGACCAGGGCGGGCGCCGACAGGCCGCTGACCGCGGTCAGGGCCGCAGCGGTTTTTTCTTCGAGGAGCTGTTGAATCGTTGACATGGCGGCTGACACAGGGCTGGCGTTGAGCATCGGCACATGTATCAAATGCCGTTCTGGCTCCGCAAGAGTCCCCACCGGCGGCGATTTGCGTCGGTCCCGACTTTGTGTCATTTCTTCTGGCTGGGAATGTGGAATTGGACCAGAACACAGGACACGATGCCGGCCCGAGTCGGGTCAGCGTACAGCCGACGCAGTGGCGCGAATGGCTGGCCCTGCGTTCGGTGCGTGGGGTGGGCAATGTCACCTACCGGATGCTGCTCGAGCGTTTTGCGTCGCCACAGGCCATTTTCGCCGCCTCTGTGGCGGGGCTGACAGAGGCCGGAGTCCAGTCGGCCGTGGCTCGCGCCATTGTCGGTTTTGATGAATGGTCGGCGGTTGACACCGAGTTGGAGCGGATCGCCGAGGCTGGGGTACGTGTGGTGACCCGGGCCGATACGGAATATCCGGTGAATCTCACTCATGTGCATGATCCGCCGCCCTTTGTGTATGTCCGGGGCAGCTTGGCGCCGCAGGACCAGAGCGCCATCGCCATTGTCGGCGCGCGGTCTGCCAGCGCCTACGGGCGAGAGGTGGCCAGACAGTTGGCCCGCGATCTGGCCCACCGACAGGTGACGGTGGTCAGTGGGCTGGCCCGGGGGATTGACGCCGAGGCGCACCGGGCGGCGCTGGAAGCCGGGGGGCGCACAATTGCCGTGCTGGGTTCAGGACTCGACGTGATTTACCCGCCCGAGCATCGACGCTTGGCCCACGACATGGCCCAGCACGGGGCGGTGATGTCGGAATTCGCCCTGGGCAGCCGACCCGAAGCCGGCCATTTTCCCTACCGTAACCGGGTGATCAGCGGCCTGAGCCTGGGAACGGTGGTGGTTGAGGCGACCGAAAAGAGTGGCTCTCTGATAACCGCCCGGTGTGCCCTGGAGCAAAACCGGGAAGTGTTTGCCGTTCCGGGTCAGATCACCGCCAGCCGCAGCCGGGGACCGCACGAGTTGATCAAACAGGGGGCCAAACTGGTGCATAATGTCGAGGATATCCTGAGCGAAATTGCTGCGGCGGTCACGTTTCAAGCCGAACCGCAAGACGGGGCGGAGTCCGGCCTTGAGCCAGCCGGGGGTGGCACCCTTGAGCCGGACGAGGAGCGGCTGGTGAAGCTGTTTGACGGGGAGCCCTTGCATGTTGATGTGTTGATTGCCAGAAGTGGACTTGGGCCGGCCCGCGTACTTGAGGTATTATTGGGGCTGGAACTCAAAGGGATGGTCACCCAACTGCCCGGCACCCATTTTATCCGGGCATGAAGGGTCAGGAGGAGAGTGGCTGTGGCCGTATAGCGGCGCAGGACAGGGAGTGGGGACAACAAAATGGCAAAAAATCTGGTGATTGTGGAATCTCCGGCCAAGGCCAGGACGATCGGGAAATACCTGGGACGTGACTACCAGGTCAAGGCCTCGGTTGGGCATATCATGGACTTGCCCAAGAGCAAGCTGGGGGTGGATGTGGACAACGGCTTTGCCGCCCAATACCAGGTCATTCACGGCAAGGCCAAGGTGGTTGAGGAGCTGCGCAAGGCGGCCAAGGGCAAACAGCGCATCTTCCTCGCTTCTGACCCGGACCGTGAAGGCGAGGCCATCGCCTGGCATATTGCCGAAAAAATAGGCGGCAAAAACGGCCTGAAAGAGACCAAAGTCTACCGCATCCTACTCAACGAAATCACCCAACAGGCGGTCAAAGACGCGCTGAACAATCCCAAGGAACTCAACCGCGAACGCTACAACGCCCAGATCGCGCGCCGGGTTCTGGATCGTCTGGTCGGGTATAAGATCAGCCCGATTCTGTGGCAAAAAGTCCGCCGGGGACTGTCGGCCGGGCGTGTCCAGTCGGTGGCGGTGCGGATCATCAGCGAGCGCGAGCAAGAGATTCGGGCCTTTGAGCCGGTCGAATACTGGTCAATTCGGGCCGGTCTTGAAGGCCAGCTGCCGCCGCAGTTCGAGGCCCGGCTGGCCAAGGTCGGCGATCTGCGGGTGGACACGACTGCCAAACAGACGCTCGATGCCGACGGACTGCCGACCGGGGTTGGCGATCAGGAGGAGAACGCCACCAGTGTCCGGATTGGCAGCCAAGAGGCAGCCCAGGCAGTGCTGAAGCGAATCGACGGGGCCGAGTGGCAGGTCAGCAGTGTGACCAAGCGTGATCGACGCCGCAAGCCAGCCCCGCCGTTCATCACCTCGCGCCTCCAGCAAGAGGCATCCCGCAAGCTGCGTTTTGCTCCCAGTCGGACTATGGGCATCGCCCAGCGCCTGTACATGGGGGTGAAACTTGGTACTGAGGGAGAGGTGGGACTGATTACCTATATGCGGACGGATTCGCCGCGCATCTCGCCCCAGATGACGGCGGCCGCGCGGGAGTATCTGACCGCGAGTTATGGCGCCCGGTATGTCCCCGAACGACCGAACAGCTACCGCTCGGCAAAGAGCGCCCAGGAAGCCCATGAGGCAATTCGTCCGACCTCCTTGGAACACACCCCGGAGTCGGTCGCCCCGTATCTCAAACCAGAAGAACTCAGGCTCTATACCTTGATCTGGAACCGGTTTCTGGCCAGCCAGATGGCTCCGGCCGAGTTTGAGCAGACCAGCGTCGATATTGCGGCCAATGACTGTGTGTTTCGAGCCACCGGCCAAGTCATGCGCTTCGATGGATTTCTGCGTGTCTATGCGGAAGGGACAGACGATAAAACCAAGGCCGATGAGGACGAAGAGAAGCAGCTGCCGCGGCTGACTGAGGGGGAAATCCTGACCCTGCTGAACGTGACGCCTAACCAGCACTTCACCCAGCCACCCCCCCGCTTTACCCAGGCCACGCTGATCAAGGAGCTGGAAGAGGACGGGATTGGTCGTCCGTCAACCTACGCGTCAATCATGAGCACGATTCTCAACAAAGAGTACGTCTCTGAAGACGAGCAACGGCGTTTGCGGCCGACCGACCTCGGCATGCTGGTCACCGAACTCCTGGTCGAGTCCTTCCCGGGTATTCTGAACGCCGAGTTCACCGCCGGGATGGAACAAATCCTCGACAACATCGAAGAGGGGAACGAGCATTGGCAGCAGGCCATTGATCGTTTCTACCAGCCCTTTTCGGCCAGCCTCGAACGGGCCGAAAAAGAGATGCGGGATGTCAAAGGCACGGGCACCCCGACCGACCTCGCCTGCAACGAATGCGCCGACGGCAAGCTGGTCATCAAGTGGGGCCGCAACGGCGAGTTCCTGGCCTGTACCAACTACCCCGACTGCACCGCCACCCAGAATTTCAGCCGCGACGAACAGGGCCGCATCGTGCCCCAAGACACGGCCGAAACCCAGACCGATGAAACCTGCGAGGAGTGTGGCCGGCCCATGCAGGTCCGCTTTGGACGGTATGGCAAGTTTCTGGGCTGTTCAGGCTACCCGGAGTGCAAAACGATCAAAAAGCCGGGCCGGGCCGCAGCCGTCTCCCTGGGCATCGCCTGCCCGGACTGCCACCAGGGCGAGCTGCAACAGAAGCAGTCCCGGCGCGGCAAGACCTTCTACAGCTGCAACCGCTACCCCAAGTGCAAGTTTGCCCTGTGGGACAGACCCGTGTCCACGCCCTGCCCGCAGTGCCAGGCGCCCTTTGTGCTTGAAAAAACAACCAAGCGGGCCGGCACGGTTCGGCGCTGTTTTCGTGATGAGTGCGACTATACCGCACCGCTGGGGCAGGAACTGCCCACAGTCGAGCCGCCGGTCAAGCAGGTGGCCGGCTGAAGAGGGACGATAAATGCAGACCGATGAATGGCGGCGGGGCTCCATTCGTTATGATGAGCCCGTTTTCTGAGCTTTGACCCCGTATGCAAACCATCACAGTCATTGGCGGTGGGCTGGCCGGCAGCGAAGCCGCGTGGCAAATCGCCCAATCCGGCCTGGCCGTGCGTTTGTACGAAATGCGGCCGGTGCGGCCGACCGCCGCCCACCACACGGACGGCTTTGCCGAGCTGGTGTGTTCCAACTCTCTGCGCAGCGCGTCGCTGACAACCGCAGTCGGACTGCTCAAACAGGAAATGCGCCACCTGGGCTCCTTGATTATGCGCGCGGCGGATGCCTCGCGGGTTCCCGCCGGCCAGGCCCTGGCCGTGGATCGGGAGGTGTTTTCGCGCACGGTGGGTCAGACGCTGAGCGGTCATCCGCTGATCGAGATCCGGCGCCAAGAGGTTGACCGCCTGCCGAGCGGCGTCACAGTCGTGGCCACCGGTCCCCTGACTTCGTCCGCCCTGTCGGCCCGCCTGCAGGCCCTGCTTGGTCGGGACTATCTGTATTTTTACGATGCCATCTCTCCCATCATTCAGGCCGACTCCATCAATCGGACGGTTGTGTTTCGGGCGTCTCGCTATGATCGTGGCGGTGACGACTATCTGAACTGCCCGCTCAGCCGGGACGAGTATGAGCGGCTCGTTGACGACATTGTGGCGGCCCGCAAGGTCGAGACCAAAGAGTTTGAGCGGGCGGTGTATTTTGAGGGCTGCCTGCCGATCGAGGAAATGGCCCGACGCGGCAGAGACACCCTGGCCTTTGGACCGCTGAAGCCGGTCGGCCTGAGCGACCCGCGCACGGGCAGTCGCCCCTATGCGGTTGTCCAGCTGCGCCAGGACGATCGAGCCGGCAGCCTGTGGGGTATGGTCGGCTTTCAGACCAAGATGAGCTACCCGGAACAGCGCCGGGTGTTTCGGACCATCCCGGGTCTGGAGGCGGCCGAGTTTGTGCGTCTCGGCAGCCTGCACCGCAACACCTTTATCGACTCCCCCCGACTGCTGAAACCGACCCTGCAGTTTCGGGACCGCGCCGACCTGTTCTTTGCCGGCCAGATGGTCGGGGTAGAGGGCTATCTGGAGTCGGCCGCAGCCGGGCTGCTGGCGGGTCTGAACGCCGCCCGCTACGCCCGACAGGCACCGCTCCTGGTCGCCCCGGCGGCGACCGCCCTGGGCTCCCTGTTCACCTATGTCACCAGCAGCGAACGCCGCGAGTTTCAGCCCATGAACACCAACTACGGCCTGTTTCCCCCCCTCTCGCGGCGCTTGCGGGGACGCGAAAAAAAGGCCGCCCTGGCCCAGCGGGCGCTGCACGACCTGGCCGCCTGGCAGACCGCCCATCACCTACCCGACGCGGCACCGGAGTCGGTCCCTCGCACCTCCCCTGTCGGAACCGCCTGAGCCGCCGATGACCTTTTTCCGGCACACCGCGTCGGACAGACCGGCGGTCTGTGGCCGGCCGGTTTCCCCGGGCCGGTTGTGCGCCGGGCTGGGTCTGGCAGGCGTCCTGCTCGTCTCGTGCGCCACCGCCCCACAGCCCAGTTTTCGTCCGCCGCCGCCCTCCCAGGCCCAGACCCAGACCTGCGGCGACTTACAGGTCCGTTTCACCCTGAGCTACGGACAGGGCGACACGCCCACCTATACCGCAGCTATCCAGAATAGCGCCGGCCAGCCGCCGACCACGATCAACCGGGTGGTGTTGGCCTTCACCCCGCTGCTGGAGTTGGGGACCCTGGGCAGCACGACCACGACGCTCGTTGCCGCGCCAATAGGCGAGGGGCGCTATCGGTCGAGCGGCGGCCTGCGGTTGTATACCGACAGCTGGCAGGTCGAGGTCATCGTGCGGCAGACCGATGCCGCGGAGGTCGTGTGTCCCTTCTCGGTCCAGCTCTCGCCTGTCGCTGCTGGTGTGGCGCAGCGGCGCTTGCACCGTCCGGTCAGGCGGTTTATGGTGGGGGCACTTGGCTGACTCCGGCCCACAAAGGAAGGCGAGCCATGCACCTCATCTGCTGCTGTTTGCTGGTCGTGTCGGGATGTCTGTTGGCGGCGTGTTCGCCCAAGGGCAAACCGGTCGCCTGGGTGCAGAGAACTGCGCCGATCTACCCCAGCCCCCGCCCCCACGACTGTCAGATGGCGATCCTCCATGCCCCGCCCGACAAAGCCCACGAAACCATCGCCCAAATCTGGTCCTACGGCAGCGAACAGGACGAACTGCCCCGGATGCAACACCTGATCCGTTTTGAGGCCTGCCAGATCGGTGCCCACGCCGTCATTTTACTGCCGGTCCAAGATGTCGAGCACGTGAATACTTTTAACGCCTATCCGGACTGGGCGACCGGACTGTCCGGTTTTGGCCAGGGAGCGGCGTCGGTCCGGGTTCGGACGAATAAAACCTTTAGCCTCTCCCAGGTGGGCTTTGCCCTCGTCTATCTTCAAGACGGGGACACCAGTCGGAAGAAGACACACGATGCTCAAAATAATGCTGTTCATTGATGGGACGTGGCTGTACTCGAACACGCCCCGTCTGGCCGATTCGTATGGCAAGGGCGACTTTCAACTCGACTTTGGCCGCCTGCCCCAGGTTTTGGCCGAGGAGCTCCGGAGTCAGCTGAACGAGCTCGACGTCCATGTTGTCCGCACCTACCTGTTCGGCAGCTATGCCGCCAACTATGACCCGCAGGACCACGAGGTCGTCCAGCGACGGCTCGATTTCTTCTTTCGGCTCAAAGAAGAGTACCACTATGAGCTGGAGACCTTTCCGATCAACTTTCGCGGCCGGCGCCTGCGCCGGGTTGATCGCGACCCCAGCGACCCGTTCGAACCCAAAGAAAAATGTGTGGATATTTCCCTGGCCACCGCCATCCTGTACTACGCCGCGATGCCCAACGCCTACGATATTGCCGTGGCCGTGGTTGGCGATCAGGATTTCAAACCGGTCTTGCAGCACGTCCGACGGCTGGGCAAACAGGTAGCGCTGGTCAGTATCCAGGGCAGCTGCGCGCCGGAGTTTGCCGACCCTCGGGACGAGGCTGGGGTCAAGGATTTTGATATCATCTGGCTGGACGACCTCCTCCACCGTCTGGAACTCAAATACGAACGCCACCAGCTCGACTGCCAGTCGCCCGGCCATGTCGGCGACCGCCGGGTGTGGACGACCTTCCATCCGCGTAAAGGCCAGAAATTCTTCTGCGATGCGTGTCGGGAAGTGTTTGCCCAGCAACGGCAGGAACTCCAACACGAGTATCTGAGCGGCAACGACGCAGCGGGCGGGGCCGGTGCTCAGGTCGAGCTCGGAGCCGCGCTCAGAGGTCTGGTCAAGAAAAAGGTCGCCGAGCGCGGTTTCGGCTTTATCCAGGGCGCCGACGGACAGGACTACTTCTTTCACTGTACCGATATCGAGCCGGGGTTCGCCTTTGAAACCCTCGACGAGGGCAGAGCGGTCGACTTTGTGGTCAAGAAGGTGCCCGAGTTCGAGCGGGCCGGAGCAGCCCAAAACGTGCTGCCCGTGACCGAGGCGGGCGCGGCCGGCGTGTCGGACACGGAATCCTAGCGCCCGTCGATCCGGCCTTGGCGCGGCTCCACATTGCCCGGATCGATCCACACCTCCTGGACTCCGGGAATCGGACCCAGGGAGAACAGCTCGTCGGACAGGGCCGGGTCGAGTTCGACCTGTTCATACACAACTGTCACCTGCTGCCGTCCGGACACATCGGACAGGCTGATCTCGAACGGAAACGCCTGGCGCTGAACCGTCTGATAGCGACCGAAGTCAACCCGGCTGACGAGTTGGCCCTGCGGCGTGAGTCTTTCCCAGCGCCGCAGGACGGACGTGCTGGGCTCAAACCACACCCGGTGGGCCTCGACCTCGGCCACGCTCAGCTCCAGGCGATGCCAGCCGGACTGCCGGTCGAAAGACTCCGCCCAGGCGGCCTCGGGCGGGGGCAGGGCGGGGACACCGCGCAACAGATTGACCACCTCGCGGGCCGACAGCAAGACCTGGGTAAAACGGGCAATCGTGAGCGGGTCTGCCTGCCCCCGGTAGACCACCTTGTCGTGCGGGAAATAGGCGGCCAGACGCTGACCGTTACAGCTGGTGAGGGCGGCCAGGCCGAGCGCGGAGAAAAGCTCGAACCGGAACCGGTCCGGCACGGCAATCGCAATCGCCTGCCTGGCCGTGCCTTTTCCGTGCGGGCCGGTATAGCTGACCCGGGCCAAGCCGCGGACGCGCACGAGCGCCTGGCGCCGGTCGTGCAGCTGGCCGAGTAGGACCTGAACCCTGGAAACGGAGGGGGGAGAGGATGGCGGCGGCGGAGACAGCGACGGCGGCGGGCGGACACCACCGCAGGCGCCCAGCACACACGCCAGTAACACACAGACCGGCCGGATCGATCCGAAAGACCGGGCTGACTCGGCCATGCACTCAGCCCCTCCGCTATTCGAGCCCGGAGGAGCGCGTCTCCCGACCGGGCCGGGCCAAGCTGTCAATTTTATCCCGCAGGCGCCGGTGCTGATCGCTCTCGGTCGCCTGGTCCAGGGCTGCCCGATACGTGCGAGACGCGTCGCTGATCCGACCGACCTTCTCGTAGGCATCGCCCAGGTGCTCGGTGATCGTCGGATCATCGTTGACCAGCTCGACGGCCCGCTCCAAATACTCGACGGCCTCAGGATACTCCCCGCGCTGGTAATACACCCAGCCCAGGCTGTCGATATAAAACCCGTCGTCGGGCTCGACCTGCAACGCCCGACGAATGAGATCCTCGGCCTCATCAAGGCGAATACCCTGCTCGGCCCAGGTATAGCCCAGGTAATTCAACGCTGCGGAGTTCTCCGGGTTGAGGTCAATCGCTTTCTGCATATGGGCGACACAGCGGACTTTGTCTTTGTGCTCGTCGTAGATGGCTCCCAGCGTAAAATGATACACGTCGTTGGTGGGAGCCAGGCTAATCATTCTTTCGAGGATTTGGATCGCTCGGGGGCGATTGCCGTTCTCTCGCTCCAGGCCGGCCAGATATTCCAGCACCTCGAGGTTATCCTGCTTCACCCCCAGGACGTGGGTGGCCTCAACAATGGCCTGGGCCAGCTTCTTCTGGCGCCGGTAGATATGGCTCAGATACAGACGCGCATCGGCGTAGTAGTCGGTATCGGTCGGGATCTTGAGCAACTCGTCGATGGCTTTGTCGTCTTCCTCGGCCTCGGTAAAGATGACGCCCAGGAAGTAGCGCGCCCGGGCGTTGTCGGGCTGGGCGGTCAGGACCAGATTCAGCTCGGTGACCGCCCGGTCGTACTCGCCCTTCTCGCTGTAGATCAGGCTGATGCGCAGCCGGGTCTCCTGGGGGTCGGCCTGAATCCGCTCCTGGATCTTTTCCAACTCACGAAACTGCTCCAGGGCGCCGTCGAGATCTTTTTCCTCAAGAAATAAGCGTCCCAGGCGTTTGCGCGCCTGCTCGCTGTCAGGGTTGAAGTCGAGCGCCTGCTGATACATGTCGCGGGCGTGACCAAGCCGCTCCTGCATCTCGTACACCAGGGCCAGGTCGAGCATCACCATTTCCGAGCCCTGGTTCAGTGTCAGGGCCTTTTTGTAGTAGGTTTCGGCCGTGTCGAGCTGGCCGGCCGCAGCCGAAATCTGTCCCAGGTAGTAATAGCCCAGCAGCGAGCGCGGGTAGCGCTCAACCAGTGCCAGCAGCACCGCCAAGGCTTTTTCAAAGCGCTGTTGCTTGGCGTACAGGGTGCCCAGATACAGATAGGGCTCTTGGTTGTCAGGTTGCCGCTCGAGGACGGCCTCGTAGACTGCTGCGGCCTCGTCTTCCTGGCGCGTCGAAGACAGCAGACCGGCCAAAAACATCTGCGCCTCAAGATTCTCGGGCTCCCGTTCGACCACGACCCGGCAGTGTTGCAGGGCCTGTTCGGTCTTTCCCATCCGCACGTACAGCTTGGCCAGGCGAAAGCGGAGCAGGGCCGTATCGGGATCGAGTTCGACCGCGCGGGCCAGGCGGCTCAGCGCCGTATCATAATCGCCCCGCGTCTGGGCCACGCGGCTTGTGAGAAAGTGGGCCAGGGCGCGCTCCTTGGCGCTCAGGACGACCGGATCACCAGGGATGGTGTGTGCCGTCGGAGCGAGGACGGGAGCAGCGGGCGGACGGGGTGGCGGCGGAGCGGGTCCGCGGGCTGTACAGGCCGACAGCATGCCGAAAAGAAGAATGGAAAGCCGGGAGAGCCCTCCCGGCCGGAGCCGCACGGACATGCCCGGAGCGTATCACGGACGGAAAGAGGCGGTCAATCAGTACGGGGCGGCGACCAGCCGCGCAGCTTGCCCTGTCAGCCGGGGGATTATAAGCTGCCGCCACGGAGAGCCGTGAGCGTGAGCCAGCCATCCTCCAGCGCGTCCCAGGTCAGCCGAGCGGTGTATGACCTGGACCGTCTGTTTTCCCTGCGCGAGGCCGTCACCAGCCTGGATCCTGGCGCACCGCCCCAGGTGCGGGTGCTTGCGTCCGGGCCGATCCGCGCCTACCGCCGCATCGGTATTCTGTGCGGCTCGTTCAATCCCCTGACTCTGGCCCACAGCCAGCTGGCCGAACAGGTCTGTCACACCTGGCAACTCGACCAGGTGTTTCTGAGCCTGGCCACCCGCACCGTCGATAAAGAACAGGTGACCGGCCTGGGTCTTGAGGACCGCCTGGCCCTGCTGTCACTCTACGCCGCAGGCCGACCGTCGATGGGTGTGGCGCTGGTCAACCGCGGCTTATACGTCGAACAGGCCCGCGCCTTCCGCCGCCTGTTGGGACCGGACACCGAGCTGTGTTTCCTGACCGGCATGGACAAGCTGGTTCAGATCCTCGACCCCCGCTACTACCAGGACAGGGATGCGTCCCTGCGCGAACTGTTCGACTTAGCCGGTCTGATCGTTGCCAACCGGGGAGAGCTGGACCAGGCCGCGTTCCGCCGGCTGCTGGCCCAGCCGGACAATCGGGCCTTTCGTCCGGCCATCCGTTTCTTTGGGCTGTCCGCAGCGGCAAGCGCGCTCAACGACCTGTCGGCCACCGCCATTCGACACGCGCTGGCCAGCGGGCGCTCAATCGACGCCCACGTTCCTGCCGAAACGGCCGCCTACCTGCACGAAACGCGTGCCTACCAGCCCCCCCAGTTGCGGGCCGGAGAAGTCATAGACGCCTATGCCATTCGGCTGGCGCTGCTCCGGCTGCTGTACAGCGCCCAGCTCCGGGTCGATTTGCGGCGGCTGGTGCAGACGGCCCTGGCGGCAAGTCCACACGGACGGCGCTTCCGCCAGGCGTGTGCCGAACCGTCAACCGAGGTCGCCGTGGAGCTACTGCGCACGTGCCTTGAGCGGCCAGACCTCGGCGCCGGAGGTGGTTCGGGCTAGCCGGTGCGGGAGCGGAATGCTAGCCTGCGGGTGGCCCGCCCGTGTCTGGAGCAGCGAGGAGCGTATGAGCAGTCAGCCGGTGACCGACTTTCTCAAACACCACTTCCGTCATTTTAATGCGGCCAGCCTGATCGAGGCCGCAGACGCCTATAAGCGCCACCTCGACCGGGGCGGCAAGATGCTGGTGGCCATGGCCGGCGCCATGAGTACGGCGGAAATCGGTCTGTCGCTGGCCGAGATGATCCGCCAGGACTGCGTCCACGCCATATCCTGCACCGGGGCCAACCTCGAAGAAGATGTGTTTAACCTGGTCGCCCACAATGACTATGAACGCGTGCCCCACTACCGCGACCTCACTCCGGCTCAGGAAGCCGACCTCATCGAGCGGCATATGAATCGGGTCACCGACACCTGCATCCCTGAGGATGAGGCCATGCGGCGGGTAGAGGTGGCCATCCTTGAAGTGTGGCTGGAGGCCGAACGGCGGGGCGAGCGTTACTTTCCGCACGAATATTTTTATCAGATTCTCCGCTCCGGCGCGCTGCAAGCCTCCTACCAGATCGACCCCAAGGACTCGTGGCTGCTGGCCGCCATGGAGAAAAATCTGCCCATCGTCGTGCCGGGCTGGGAAGACTCGACGACCGGCAACGTATTCGCCAGCCACTGTATGACGGGCAAGCTCGCCAGCACCCAGACGGTCCGCAACGGCACCGAGTACATGCGCTTTCTGGCCGAGTGGTATGAGGAGGTGAGCCAAACCAGCCCGATTGGCTTCTATCAGATCGGCGGGGGCATTGCGGGCGACTTTCCGATCTGTGTCGTGCCGCTGCTCATCCAGGATCTGCGCCGCACCCAGACCCCGCTGTGGAGCTACTTCTGCCAGGTCAGCGATTCCACGACCAGCTATGGCTCGTACTCGGGGGCGGTGCCGAATGAAAAAATCACCTGGGGCAAACTCGGGGTGGAAACTCCGCGTTATATCATCGAGTCCGACGCGTCGATCGTGGCTCCGCTCATGTTTGCCTATGTGCTGGGAATGTAGGGCGTATGACACATCAGCTGGAGCGTGAAAAAACCACCGCCGTGGCCGCCGCCCAGGCGGCCGGGACGGTCATTCGGGCGGTGTATGAAACGAAATACCGCGTGGACTACAAACGTAACGACAGCCCGGTCACGGTTGCCGACCGTCAGGCCAACCACCGCATCCACCAGATCATCCAGCACGCCTTTCCGCACGACGGCTGGCTGTCGGAAGAAACCATCGACTCCCCGGACCGGCTGTCGAAACGCCGCGTGTGGGTTGTTGATCCGCTCGACGGGACCAAGGAGTTTATTGACAAAGTCCCCGAGTTTGCCGTCTCGATCGGCCTGATCGAGGACGGCCAGCCGCTGCTGGGCGTCATCTACTACCCGGCCCTGGACGAGTTGGTGTGGGCCGCGCGCGACCAGGGCGCCTGGCGCCGAACGGGTGACACGAGCGACACGCGGCTGCGCGTCAGCCCCACCGAGCGCCTGGCCGAGGCCACGGTGCTGTCCAGCCGCTCGGAGACAAAACGGGGTGAATGGCGGCCGTTTCAATCTCTTTTCCGCGCCCGGCCCGCAGGCGGGATGGCGCACAAGCTGGCCACCGTGGCCAAGGGCGAGGCCGATGCGACCTTTACCCTGGTGCCCAAGAACGAGTGGGACCTGTGTGCGGGTGCCGTGCTGATCGAAGAGGCCGGCGGTCTGCTCACCACGCTGGGCGACAAGCCGGTGGTGTTCAACCAGGCCACCACCCTGCTGCAAGGGCTGGTGGCCAGCAACCGGCTCCTCCACCCCCAGCTCATGGCCGTGGTGACGCCCCGTCTGGGTCAGCGCCACCGGGCGGAAACGCGGCGCTGAGGGGGCGGCAGCGACGGCCCGATCTCGACGCCACGACCGGCCTATGCTAGACTGGGCCGGCGTCTGGTGAGGATAGTATCGTGGCTCAACTCGCTGCCCTTTTTCAAAGCCGTCCCAAACCCCGCTGTCCGGCGTGCCACAAGTGGAACCGGGTGTATGTGACCGGCGGTTCGTTTCTGTCCGCGTGCGTCTACTGTGGCGCGGCGCTCGACCGACACCGGGCGCCAGCCTGGGGGATCGGGGTCATTCTGGTCGCCGGCGCGCTGGCCCTGGCGGCCATTCCCCTCCTCGCCCGTTAGTCCTTTTCGAGCGGCAAATCTTCCCGGTTGCCCCACTCGGCCCACGAGGCGTCATAGTTGCGGACCGCGTCAAAACCGATTAACCGCAGGGTGAAGAGTCCGTGCGCCGCACGGATACCCCCCTGTCAATAGGTGACGACTTGTGACTCGGGCGTGATGCCAGCCTCGGCAAACATGGCCCGTAGCTCGGCCGCAGGTTTGAACTTCTTGGTCTGGTCGTCAACATAGTTGAGCCACTCCAGGTGTACGGCACCGGGGATACGTCCCCCCCGCTTTGTGCCCCGTGCGTTCTGCCCGCTCCACTCGCCGTCAGAGCGCACGTCGAGCAGCACCCGGTCGGTCTGACCGATTGAGTCCCGGATATACTCCCAGCGAGCGATCAGCTCCTCATTCACCTGGGGGCTGAAGCGGGCCGCAGCCCGTCTGGCCGGCGCGTTGGTCAGCGGCCGTTCCTCGGCCAGCCAGGCGTCCCAACCGCCGTTCAGCACCGCAGCTCGGGTGTGACCATAATAGTTGAGCGCCCACCACAGACGGGTAGCGTACAGCCCGCTGAACCCGTCATAGGCGATGACCAGGGTGTCGTCCCCGATCCCCAGCCCGCCCATGGTCTCGGCAAACTGTTCGGGTCCCATGATATGCGGCGCGCCCTCTTTTTCCTTGAGATAGTGGTGCCCACGAAACGTCACCGCCCCGGGAATATGTGCCCGGCGGTAGGCCTCACGGTTATCGCAGTCGACGATGCATACGTCTTGGAGATGCTCGGCCAGCCAGTCGGTCTCGACCAGCATCTCCGGTCGGCTATAGTTGTGGTCTGCCATACTCCGCTCTCCTTCGTGTTTTCTCAGACAGGGCCGCCCTGAACTGACGCCTCGCGGCGCGCCTAATAATGGGCGATAATCTCCTGGGCAAACTCAACAATACTCTCCTCGACATAGCCCCAGGGGGGCGAGATGACCATCTGGCTCAGCCCGGCCGCCTCAAGCTGCCTGATACGGGCAATGATCTCCTCCCGCGTTCCGGTCAGGCTCATCGTACTGACCACCTCGGGGGTAATGAACTGCTCTTCGCCGGGATGCAGGAAGCGCGAGTGGGTAGCGTGAATCTCCTGCCAGCGCTCGTCCAGATAGTCCCGGTAGGCCGGGGTCAGAAAAGCCTGCATAGAGGCCGGGGCGGACTTACCGTGTTTGACCGCCTCGTAACCGAAGTGCAGACCGACCGCGATGCGCGGCCCGACCCGAGCGATGACCCGCGGGCTGTCCAGAGCCTCGCCGGGTCGCACGACGCACGACACGCCGACGGTAACGACCGGCCAGGCCGCGCCGGCGGCGACTGCTCGCTGCCCCTGAGCCGCGCCGGCCAGGGTGGCGCGCAGCGTGTCCGCAGACAAGACACTGATGGTGATGATACCATCGCCCAGCTCGCCGGCCACGGCCAGCGCCTGGGGCGCGGCGGCGGCCACATAGATGGGGATTGGATCGCGGACGTTGACATAGCCGTGCTCCAGGTCAAAAAAGCGCACCGTGCGGGTCCGGCTGCGCTCGTGATAGTCAACGCTGCGACCGGCCAGCAGGCTCCGACATACCTCGATCGTGTGGCGGAAGTCGTCGAGTCGGGCCGGCGGCATGCCCATCGCCCGCCAGGCGGTGTGACCGGTGCCCAGCCCCAGGATGAGGCGGCCGGGCGCCAGCTGGTTGATGCTGGCGATCGAGTGGGCGATGACCGGCGCAATCCGCGTCCCGGCAATGGCCACCGCCGTGCCCAGGCGGATCGTCGTGGTATGCTCGGCCGCCAGGGCCAGGCAGGCGTACACGTCGGACGCCAGCATCTGGCTGTCGATAAACCAGGCGTGCGAGAAGCCCATCTGCTCGGCCAGCATCGCGTGCTTCCAGCTGCGCTGAATATGGGTTTGAAAACTGACCCCAAAGTCCATGCCGTTCCCCTCGCGCGGCCTAGCGCGGCTCCAGGGGCAGACCCTCGCGCCGGCGGACATCGTTCAGATAGGCGACAATCCCCTCCTCGACCGTATAGCGGGGCGTAAAGCCCAACTCGTCGCGCAGCCGGTTGGTGTTGAACAGCGAAGTCATCACAAACGGTTTGTCGCTGACCGAGATAGCGGCGCCGGGCAGGATCTGGCGCAGATAGGCGGTGATCTCGCCCGTTTTGCGGCTCGGCCCGCTCATATTGAAGACACGGTGAGGAGGGTTCTGAACCTGGTAGGCCAGCCGGAAGACCTCAGCGGCGTCCGCCACATACAGCCAGTCCGCAATCTGTTCGTCGGGCGGCATGACGACCGGCTGGCCGAGCAGGGCCAGCTCGGGCAGGACCATGAAGTGATCCCCGGCCGCGCCACGGCGCTGGCCGCGCCCCTCACCAAACACCGAGGTTGGCCGAATCCCGACCGGCTCCAGGCCGTAGGCGCTGGCGTAATACTCGGCCGTGTGCTCATTGAACAGCTTGCACGCGCCGTACAGGCCACCCGGATTATCGGCGTCGGGATTGGGTGGGGCGTCTTCGTCGAGGGCCGGGCCGCTCAGCGTCGTGCGCATCGGATACACGGCCACCGAACTCATGTACACCACCCGCTTGAGACCGCTCAGGCGGGCCGCCTCAAAGACGTTGGTCGTGCCGATGCAGTTGACGTTGATCGACGGCAGCGGGTTGCGCATTCCTCCGGTTCCCAGATAATAGGCCAGATGGACAATGCCCTCGACATCGTTGGATCGGATGGCATCCATGAGCGCCGTCGGTTCCATCACGTCGCCCTGGATGATCTTGATCTGATCGGCCACATCGGCCACCGCCCGCCGGTTGGGCACCGCGTCGAAAATCACCACTCGCTCGCCGTGCTGCAGCAAGTGGCGGGTTAGATGGCGGCCCAGAAATCCGGTTCCGCCCGTAATCAGAATCGCCATGGTTTTCTCCTCCTTTGCATTGCTGCTCTTTACCACAGCCGGTCCCCGGTCGGCCAGCGTCAGGTGTCATGGGCAAGTGGCGTCGCGTAGGGGCTGAGCGCAACAGCCCGACCGGATCGGGCCTGGCCCGGCCTGCGCTGCGCGTGCTGTTGATAGGGGTCGGCGGCTTGGCCTTGGTCGGCACGCTGCTGAGCGGCGGCGCGTGGCTCTATCTGACCGGGGTGTGGATCCCGAATACGCCGAGCCGGGCCGCCTATCCCATCCGCGGGCTCGATGTCTCCCATCACCAGGGCCGCATCGACTGGCCGACGGTCGTCGCAACCGGGGTGGACTTCGTGTACATGAAAGCCACCGAGGGGGGCGACTGGATCGACCGCCAGTTTGTCCGCAACTGGACCGAAACGGGCCGGCTGGGTCTCAGACGCGGCGCCTACCATTTCTTCACCCTGCGCACGCCCGGCGCAAAACAGGCCGCCCACTTTGTGGCCACCGTTCCTCACGAGGCCGCAGCCCTGCCCCCGGCGGTCGATCTCGAGTTCAGCGGCAACTCAAAGGCACGCCCCACGCCGGACCAGTTCCGACGCGAACTGGAGGCGTTTCTGGACCGTCTCGAACAGGCGTATCAGACCCGACCCGTAATCTACACCACGTACGATTTTCACGACGCCTATCTCCAGGGGCTGCCGCTCGAGCGGATATGGGTCAGAGAGGTGCTGATGGCACCGCGCGGCGTCTTCCACAACCGCTGGACCTTTTGGCAGTACAGTGCTAGGGGCAGGGTGGCCGGTATCAGCGGCCGGGTTGACCTGAACGTCTTTGCCGGTAATCGACACGCCTTTGACGCCCTCATACACCAGCCATACGCACCCGGGGAGAAAGGAAGCGGCTATGAAATTCGGTATCGTTCCCATCAACCTGGGGGAGTTCATTGACCCGCTGGTTGTGATTCCATTTGTCCAAAAGGCCGAGCGGCTCGGCTATGAGTCGGTCTGGACGGCCGAGCACGTCATCATCCCCAAACGCTACGACTCGGTGTATCCCTACAACCCCAGCGGCAAAGTTCCGTTTCAGCCCGATGCCGCAATCATCGACCCGCTGGTCGCCCTGACCTTTATCGCCGCAGCCACTACCCGCCTGCGGCTCGGCACCGGGGTCAATATCCTGCCCCAGACCAATCCCCTGTACCTGGCCAAGTGGGCCTCGTCGATCGATCACCTGTCCCAGGGCCGCCTGATGCTCGGCCTGGGCATCGGCTGGCTGCAAGAAGAGTTTACCGCCATTGGCGTCCCGTTTGCGCGGCGCGGCAAACGCTCGGACGAGTACCTGGCCGCCCTCAAGGCCGTCTGGAGCGGTCAAGAGGTCGATTTTCAGGGCGAATTCGTTCGCTGGCAGGGCTTTCAGATGCGACCCGCTCCAGCCCAGGCCGGCGGCGTGCCGCTGGTCATCGGCGGGGTGAGCGCGCCCGCCATCCGACGCACCGTGCGGTACGGCAACGGCTGGTATGTGATCGGCAAGGATCTGGACGAGTACCGGACGCATATGCGGGCGCTGGACGACGAGTGTCGCCGTCAGGGTCGCAATCGGGCCGAACTCGAAATCACCGCCTACTGGGACTACTACCGCCAGGGCGCCGACAGCCTGTCGGCCTACCAGGAGCTGGGGGTCGACCGTCTGTTGATCAACGTCCGGGCCCTGCGCCACGACAGCGCCGACGCGGCCCTGGAGCGGTTTGCCGATGAGGTGATCGCCAGACACGGCTAGCTCCCGCCGCCCGGCCCGTTGCGGGCCGGACCCGGATCTGCTAGCACCGTGCGGTCGCAAACCGACACGACGAGCGTTCAGCGCCATGGCCCGCCAGTTTGACATCCCGGATTTTTATACCAGCCCGATCATCTCGCGGGTCAAACAGGCGCGCCAGCAACAGGACCCGCGCAAACAAGACCTGAGCCCCAGCCTGCTCGACTTCGGTCCGGTGCGTTTTATTCTGGCCCGTCACTTCGGGTTCTGCTTCGGCGTTGAGAACGCGGTGGAAATCGCCTACCAGACGCTGGCCGCCCACCCCGGGCGGCGCATCTTTTTTCTGAGCGAAATGATCCACAACCCGGATGTGAACCAGGACTTGCAGGACCGCGGGGTGCGCTTCCTGTTCTCCTCTTCCGGCCGTCAGCTGATTGACTGGGACGAGCTGACCCCGGACGATATCGTGGTCGTTCCGGCTTTTGGCACCACGCTCGAAATCCAGGCCAACCTGGCCGCCCGGGGGCTCGACCCCTACACTTACAACACCACCTGTCCGTTCGTCGAACGGGTGTGGAAACGCAGCGCCCAGCTCGGTACCAAACACTACACGGTGGTCGTGCACGGCAAAGCCAGCCACGAGGAGACCCGGGCGACCTTCTCCCACAGCGTACAGAATGCGCCGACCGTGGTTGTTCTCAACCTGACCGAAGCCCGTTTGTTGGGAGATATCATCCGGGGCAAATTCGGACCGGCGACCCGGACCGTCTTTTTCGATCACTTCGGGCATAAATGCTCCCCGGGCTTCAACCCGGACCGCCATCTCAGCCGGATCGGGGTGGTGAACCAGACCACCATGCTGGCCTCGGAAACCCGGCAGATTGCCCGGGTCTTGAGCCAGGCCCTGGCCGACCGCTACGGCCAGGATCGCCTGGCCGAGACCTTTGCCGACACCTCGGACACCCTGTGTTATGCGACCAACGAGAACCAGAACGCGACCTATGCGCTGATTGAGCGCGGCGCCGACCTCGGCCTGGTCGTCGGCGGCTACAACTCCTCCAACACCTCCCATATCGTCGAGCTGTGCCAGGCTGCCATGCCGACCTATTTCATCCAGAACGCCGACGATATCGTGTCCGCAGACACAACCCGGCACTTTCTTCTGGACACCCACCGGATCACCCATACGACCGGCTGGCTCCCGACCAAACGTCCGCTCGATATCGCCCTGACCTGCGGCGCCTCGTGTCCCGACGCGGTTGTTGATCGGGTCTTGCTGCGCACCCTGTCCTTCTTTGACCACACCTCTCCGCTCGAACAGGTGTTGCGGCCCTACCCGGCCTAGCCGCGGCTTGCCCGGCGCTACCGAATGGCGCAGAATCGGGTCATCATGCGGACACCCTTCGTTCTGTGTATCAATCCCTGGATCTACGATTTCACGGCCTACGACCTGTGGACCAAGCCCCTGGGCCTGCTGTATATCGCGGCCTTTCTGCGCCAGCGCGGCGTGCGGATCGAGGTCATCGACTGCCTGGACAAGTGGCAGCCCGAGCTGCTGCGCCGTCAGCAACGCTCCAGCTCGAGACCTACGTCATCATGGGCCTGCCCGGACAGCCCCTGGACGAGGTCATTGAGACGATTCTGTACGCCAACAGCCTGGGCGTCCAAACCCGGCTGGCGTCTTTCTCGCCCATTCCGGGCACCACGGACTATGAGCGGGCGGTGCAAAACGGCGGGTTTCCGCCCGACGCCGACCCTCTGCTGACCAATAAAACTATCGTACCCCTGTTCCGTACGGCTGAGGCCTATCAGCGTTTTCATACCATTGGGCAGTTTGCCAATCTGCTGAACCAGGGCGTGAGTCGTGGGCTGAGTTTCTTCAAACCCAGAGAATTCCGACAGGCGCTGTTTGCCGCCCTGGACCGCTTCCGGGACGATCAGAGTCCCATGACCTCCTAGCCTTTTCATGGCGCGGACTTGACATCTCTCGACGTATCTCTAGTCTGGGACGGTCTTCACACCACCCCCCAGAGGACAACGGAATGCACCGAATCATAGCTATCTAGTCCTGGTACGCGGAACAGTCTGCTGAGAGACGCTCTTTCTCATCGGGACGCGCCGAGCAATGGCGCGCGTCCCAGCCTCTGTCAGTACAACTCCTCCCAGCCTCCGCCCGTTCCCCATCCCCAGGACACCTGCACGCCAGCCTTCCCAGGGGTGGTCTTTCCTTGAGCCTGTTCATAGCGAAAGCCCTCCAGACGGCTTTTTTCCCGACCTGCGAACACGGCCGCAATCCCAAAAGGGTGCTGGCTTCATTCTTCTTGCAGACAGGCGTAGAGAGGCGAGGCTATGAGTCAAGCAGCAGTTCTTTTTCAAAAAGTGTCTTTCATGTACGACACGGCGAGCGTCCCCTTATTCGTCAATCTTCAGCTCCATTTTCCACCGGGCTGGAGCGGCATTATTGGTGCAAACGGGTGCGGCAAAACAACGCTGCTGCAGCTGGCGGTCGGTAAGCTGGAGCCGCAACAGGGGCAGGTTCAATCTCTCGCCGAGGCTGTCTACTGTCCCCAACGAACGGACGAACCACCGACTTTTTTTGACGCCCTGCTCGACACCACGGACGGCGACGCCCAGCGGCTCAAGGGACAACTAGAGCGGTTCACCATTATCTGTAGCCACAATGCTGGAAGTAATGATGGCATTCGCGGGGAGAGAAGCCCGTCAAGG
>JAGWBB010000031.1:0-11452 GCA_021296095.1 Desulfurellaceae bacterium
ATTGGCCCCAGAGCTGCTCACACCCCGGCCCGCTTGGAAAGCTCTCCAAACGTATCGGAATTCCCTGAAACTGCTCTAAGTATGACCGACGCGAAGACGCAGGCAACTGCGAGCGAGGCCACACGACACCGCGCCTGGCAGTCAACAGACTGGAACACAAACAGGCGCATTGTCCGCAATCTGCGACAACGTATCTATCGGGCTTCACAAGAAGGGACCCGGTGAGACGGGACGTGATGGCAAAGGAGTCCAGCCCTCCTGCTACAACAGAAAGGGCTGGGGGGGGCATGCAGCAACAGGCACAGGACGAGGTGCCTTGGTTTCAAGCCACTGTCTTAGGGCGGCAAGGAACCGAGCATACAACATGTCACGCGCCTGACAGGGTAGCTCCGGGATATCGACCCGGAGAAACTCGCAGAAAGCATGCCAAAGAGCTTTCAGAATATGATCTTCCTTTCTGGAGCGTTGGGATAACACCAGAATACTCATGCCATCATATCCCGTCCAGCCGACCCGCGAAGCAACACAATCTGCTTGAGCCGGATGCGGTGAAAGTCGCACGTCCGGTTCTGAGGGGGGGAAGGGCGCAGTGATGCGCCTGACCTACCCGACTGGGAATGAGAAGCAATGCTGAATGCTGAATGAACGGACACGCTCAGCAGCATTTATCCTTCACCAGGAGCCGCTTTGTCCCGTTTGTACTCGGTCCGCATTTCTGACTGGAGCCGGCCGAGTCGGTAGGTGTTCCAGTCCAGGAATTTCGCGCTGCTGGCCAGCAGCGGGTGAACCCTGGCGATCTCGCGCCACATGTCCTGAACGATCAGCCGGTAGTCCGGGTGACCCTGGGGCATGGTCCGCAGCTCGCCGACGTGCACGGCTTCGCGCAGGTTCAGCTTCATCGTCCAGCGGATACGGTAGGCGAACGGCACGACGTACTGGGCCTGGCTGGGCAGCTCGCGGTGGAGCTGCTCGTACAGCTCGGCCGCGTGATCCATGCTGCGGACAAAGTCGGCCTTGAAGCCGGCCTGTTCGATTTCCTGCGGCATGTCGTAGCCGTGGACGGTGGTGAAGTCCTGACGCTCCTGGGTCAGGAGGCGGTGGCGGTGGAGGTCCCGGTACAACCCCAGGTTGGCGATGATATCGAAGGTGTAATAGGCCTGCTCCAGGGCGCGGCCGGGTTTGTCGCGGCGGTGGCGGCGGCGGCGGATGTACTCGTCGAACAGCCCAGAGCGCTGCTCCGCAGACAGGCTTTTGACTGCGTTGCGGACCTGATTCAGGGGGTGACGCAGGTGGGGGTAGAGGATGGCGGCCAGGACCTTGTCCTCGGCGTCGGCGTCCCAATCCAGCAGTTGGACTGCACGGCTGGGTGCGACCGGTGTGGAGGCCAGGAGCCGGGCTGCGGCCGCACGGGTGGCGGTGTAGGTGTCGGCAAGATAGGGGTTTTTCTGGGCACGCTTGACAAACGAGGGGATCAGCGCGTTCAGCGCGGTCTGCATGTCGTGGGCGATGGTCCGGCCCTCGTCGAGCGGCTGCGAGTAGAGCTTGTTGAGCAGATGTTCAAAAGCCTGGCCGGTGCCGAAGAGACCGACGTTGGTCAGCGTGGCGGCCGGCAGATATTGACGTAGGACATCGCAGGCCTGGGCTCGCACGGTTGAGCGATAGGCGCCTTCGGCCCAGCGGCGCAGCCTGGTATCGGATGCAGCATCTTTATAGGTGAGGGGCTCGCCCGTTTGGGGGTGTTTCCACTCGATGCTGTTGATCGGCAGACTGCGCCGCATGAAGGCGATCATCGGCTCCATCTGCTTCGCATAGGTCTCGAACAGACGGCGCAGGCCGGCGAGGTAGGCGTCCCGGTGTGGCGAGGCCATGATGGCCGGTTCTTTGGCGAACAGAAACTCGCCGGCCTGATCGGTCGTATCAAAGCGCACATAGCGGGTCGATTTCTCCAGCGGGGCAATCCCGATGCGGGCGTCTTCGAGCAGCTTGGCCGCAACGTTTGAGACGTTCTCGCAGGCAATGTGGGCGCCGCCGAGTTGGGCGACCGAGTCGTCGCCGTAGCCGATCAGTACCCGTTCATAAAACGCCCGGGCCTTGTCTATTGCGTCGGTCTGGTCGGCCTGGCCGAGCGGGAAGTCAGCCTGGCCCAGAAACTCGTCCAGGAAAATTTTGCGCAGGCTTTTGGATGATCGGCTGTAGCGCGAGAACAGGGCTCCAGCCACTTCCTGGGGGAGTTTCAGGCCAAAAATGGGCGCGTTCAGGTTGGTGAAAAAGGGGGCGAGGCGGTCATGCTCGGTCGCGGAGAAGGTGTCGCTCATCACTCCAGCTCAAGCAGCAACTCTCCCGCCTCAACAGCCTGGTCTTCGGCGACGAGGATGGCTTTGACCGTACCGGCCGTTGAGGCGCGGACCTCGTTTTCCATTTTCATGGCTTCCATGATGAGGACGCCCTGGTCTTGTTCGACCTCGTCGCCGACGCTGACCAGGACCTCGACAATTTTCCCCGGCATCAGCGAGCGGACTTCGGTGTCACCCACTCCGCTGCTGCTGCCCTCCCCGGGACGCAGGGCACGCCGCTCGTCAAGCAGGCTGAACTGAAAGGTTTTGCCCTCGCACGAGACGGTGTACTGGTCGTCTTTTTCGGTCACGTCAATGGTGAATGACTGATCCTCAACCAGCAGCGAGTACATGTGGGCCGACAGCTGGCGGCCGTCAACGATCCGTTCCTTGCCGTCTATGACGATCCGATACACATGGTCGGCTTCCAGTTCCTGGACCTCAATCGTATGGGTCTGATCTCCGAGGGTTGCGATATAGGCCATGCTGTGTCTTTCCGTGCTTGAGCGCCCCGCAAAGAGGAAACGTGTCTCCCTTTCCAAAGAGATTTGTGGACACCTTCCCTCTTTCTAGCGCAGACCCTCACGCCAGCCCGTCGAACGCCAGGCCGACACCCGGCCGCCGGCGCTGTCGGGCTGGCTGCGCTGCACGGTCTGGTCCTTGTGGTAGGCGGCCAGGGCGGCGGCCGACAGCAGGACTTCCTGGTGGAGGGCGTCTTCCTCAAAGGCCAGGCCGTGGTATTCCTGGGGGATGAAGCCGGTGTCCAGGTCGCCCTGGATGAACCGGGGGTGCTGGAGCGCCCAGCGATGAAACGGGATATTGGTGATAATGCCCTCGACCGTATACTCTTGCAGGGCGCGTAGCATACGCTGGATGGCCTCCTGGCGCGTACTGCCGTGGGTACACAGCTTGGAAATCATGGGATCATAAAAGATGGGGACTTCCCAGCCTTCGTACACACCGCTGTCGTCGCGAATGCCGCTGCCGCCCGGCGTCCGCAAGACCTGAATCCTGCCCGGCGAGGGGAAGAAGTCACGCGCCGGGTCTTCGGCGTAGATGCGGCACTCGATGGCCCAGCCGCGCTGCTTGATCTCGTCCTGCTGCACGGCCAGGTGTTCACCGGCGGCGACCTCGATCTGGGCTTTGACCAGATCTATGCCGGTCACCAGCTCGGTGACCGGATGCTCGACCTGGATGCGGGTGTTCATTTCAAGAAAATAGAAATTCTGGTGCGCATCGACCAGGAACTCGACCGTTCCGGCCCCGACATAGTTGACCGCCCTGGCCGCCTCAACCGCAACCCGCCCCATCTGTTCACGCACCTCGGCGCTGATCGCGGTTGAGGGCGCTTCCTCAATCACCTTCTGGTGGCGGCGCTGCAGCGAGCACTCCCGCTCGTACAGGTGGAGGGTATGGCCATAGGTGTCGGCCAGGACCTGAACCTCGACGTGGCGCGGCTTGTCCACGAACTTTTCCATATACATGCGGTCATCGCCGAACGAGGACTTGGCTTCGGAACGCACCCCGCGCAGGGCGGACACCACCTCGTCCTCAGCGCTGACCAGGCGCATGCCTTTTCCGCCACCGCCGGCCGAGGCCTTGAACATGACCGGGAAGCCGATCTCTCGCGCCGCAGCCACGACCTCGTCCTCAGCCCCGAGCACGTCGGTGCCCGGCACGACCGGCACCTTGGCCTGCTGCATGATGCCCCGGGCGGTGACCTTGTCGCCCATCTGTTCAATCGCCTCAGGGGTTGGGCCGATAAAGGTGATGCCGGCCTCCTGGCAGGCGCGGGCGAACGCGGCCCGCTCGGACAGAAAGCCATAGCCGGGGTGGATCGCCTCGGCGCCGCTCTTTTGGGCCACCTCGATGATCTTGTCAATGACCAGATAGCTCTCGGCAGACGGCGAGGGACCAATCGGGTAGGCATAGTCGGCGTATTGGACGTGCAGCGCGGTGCGGTCGGCTTCGGAATACACCGCGACCGTTTCCACGCCCAACTCACGGCAGGCCCGAATCACCCGGACGGCGATTTCGCCTCGATTGGCAATCAGAATGCGTTTGAACATGTGTCGATCCTCGGCCGGCTCCTATAGCGGCACGTTGCCATGTTTCCTAGGCGGGTTTTTGTCCCGTTTGTTTTGCAGCATGTCCAGCGCACGAATCAGATGTGGACGAGTGTCGGCAGGCATGATGATTTCGTCAATATAACCCATCTCGGCCGCCTTGAACGGGTTGGCAAAGGTCCGGCGGTATTCGTCAGCGAGCTTCTCGCGCTCCGTATCGGGGTCGGCCGCTTTGTTGATGGCGTTGCGATGGATGATATTGACCGCTCCGTCCGGGCCCATCACGGCGATCTCCGCGGTGGGGTAGGCGAGGTTGATATCGCCCCCGATTTCCTTGCTCGACATGACCACGTAGGCGCCGCCATAGGCTTTGCGGGTAATGATGGAGACCAGGGGGACGGTGGCTTCGCAGTAGGCGTACAGCAGTTTGGCCCCGTGACGAATGATGCCGCCATACTCCTGTGAGGTGCCGGGGCAGAAGCCCGGCCCGTGGATCAGGGGCAGTCGCAGAAACGCACGAAACGGCCGCCCTTGACCGAGGCGTCAATGTCGAGTACGCCGGCCAGGAAGGCTGGCTGGTTGGCGACAATGCCGACCGTCCGCCCGCCGAGGCGGGCAAAGCCGATAACGATATTGCGGGCGTAGTCTTTTTGCACCTCAAGGAAATAGTTCTCGTCGACCACGGTCGTGATGACGTCTTTGATGTCGTAGGGTTTGTTCGGATTGTCGGGGACGAGGCTGTTCAGCTTTTCGTCGCGCCGGTTGGGGTCGTCACTGGTCGGCCGGATCGGGCTGTCTTCCATGTTGTTGCTGGGCAGAAAGCTCAGCAACTCGCGGATGCTATGTAGGCTTTCGCGCTCGTTGGGCGAGGCAAAGTGGGCTACCCCGCTTTTGGCGTTATGGGTCGAAGCCCCGCCGAGTTCCTGCATGCTGACTTCTTCGTGGGTCACGGTCCGAATCACCTCGGGGCCGGTAATGAACATGTAGCTGGTGTCTTCGACCATGAAGATGAAATCGGTCATGGCCGGAGAGTAGACCGCGCCCCCCGCGCACGGGCCCATGACGGCTGAAATCTGGGGCACAACGCCCGACGACAGGACGTTGCGGTGGAAGATATTAGCGTAGCCGGCCAGACTGGCCACGCCTTCCTGGATGCGGGCTCCGCCCGAGTCGTTAATGCCGATCAGGGGGCAGCCGGTTTTGACCGCCAGATCCATGACCTTGCAGACTTTTTCGGAAAACGCGCCTGACAGGCTGCCGCCGAACACCGTAAAATCCTGGGAGAAGACAAAGACTTGCCGGCCGTCAATATTGCCGTAGCCGGTGATCACCCCGTCGCCGGGTGTCTTTTGCTTGTCCATGTCGAAATCGGTACAGCGGTGGGTCTTGAAGCGATCAAGCTCAACAAAACTGCCCGGGTCGAGGAGGAGATCAATCCGTTCCCGAGCCGTGAGTTTGCCCAGATCGTGCTGTCGCTGAATCCGTGTCGGCCCGCCGCCCTGAAGCGCTTCTTCGTTGCGGCGGGTCAATTCGTGAAGATTGTCCTGCAAGCCCATACCATAATCCTATGTTTTCCCTGTGAGGCTGGAACTCAGACCTTGTAGTATGAGGGGCACAAAAGATCAAGGAAGGCAGGAGGGAAAGGATGAAGGCTGAACGATGAATGGGAGACGCATTTAGTGAGACGGGGACATGGGCACCCGGACAAACTCAACCCGGGCGCCGCGGCGAATGCCGTGTCGCTCGCAAAATCCGGCCTTGACCTCAAGGACGAACTGGGCGGCCTGTGCGGAGGGAATCGGTCGCTCGGAAAACGGGTTGGTGTGCGGGGCGATGTGAACGACGCGGCGGGCGGCGTTAATGAAGATGATATCGAGCGACACGGGCGTATTCTTCATCCAGAAAGACTGGGCGGTCTCGCTTGGAAAGACGAACAGCATGCCGTGTCGGTCGGACAGCGTGGTGCGGTACATCAGGCCGTAGCGGCGTGTCTGGGGGGTGTCGGCGATCTCTACGCTGACCCGGACCGGGTCGCCGGTGTGTGGGTACAGGATGACCTCGGGCGGCGACGGGGCGCAGGCGAGCAGGAGGAGCGAAATGATGAATGCTGAATACTGAACGCTGAACGGCTGAAAACTTCGTGTTTTCCGTCCAGCATTCATACTTCTGCATTCATCATTTTCTGTCAGACGACCTTGTCCTCTTTGAGTCCCGCCAGGTCGGCCTGTGTCAGGCCTAACAGCTTACCCAGGATATCGGCGTTGTGTTCGCCCAGCAGCGGGGCTGGTTTGACCTCGGTCGGCGAGTCTGACAGCTGCACCGCACAGCCGGGCATGGTGAAGCTGCCTCGGGTGGGATGTTCGATGGTGGTGATCATGCCGCGCTGTCTGAGCTGCTCGTTCTCCAGAATATCGCCGCTGTCCAGCACCGCACCGCACGGCACACCGGCCTCGCCCAGGGCTTTCATGACCTCGTGCTTGGTGCGTCCGGTGGTCCAGGCCGAGATGATGGCGCTGAGTTCTTCGCCGTGCTTGTTGCGGCTGGCTTGGTCGGCGAATCGGGGATCGGTCAGCATATCCTCGCGCCCGATGGTCTTGGCCAGAATTTCCCACATGGCCGGGGTGGTGGTGATGATGAAGGCGTAGTCGTTGGGGCCGCCCGGCGCGCACGGATACAGGTCGGTCGGGGCCAGGCTCGGAACCCGGTTGCCGGTGCGGGGAGCCGGGACGCTACCGTAGTAATGGCCCATCATGCCGATACGGCTGAGGTTGACGACCGCGTCCTGCATGGCCACCTCGAGCCGCTGGCCTTTGCCCGTTTTTTCGCGTTGCAGCAGGGCGGCCAGAATCCCGACGGCGCAGTGAATGCCGGTGCCCGTATCGCCGATTGTGGGGCCGGGCCGCAGTGGCGGGGTGTCCGGAGTGCCGGTGATGCTCATGGCGCCGCCGGTGGCCTGGGCGATCATGTCAAAGCTCTTGAAGCTCGAGTAGGGGCCGTAGGTACCGAAGCCTTTGACCTGGGCATAGATCATGCGGGGGTTGATCTCGGACACCACATCGTAGCCAAGGCCCAGGTGCTGGAGGGCGCCGGGGCCGTAGTTTTCGACCAGCACATCAAAATGGGGCAGGAGCTTTTTGCACAGAGCCATGCCTTTTTCGCTCTTCAGGTTGAGCGAGATGCTTTTTTTATTGGCGTTCAGCAGCAAAAAGTAGGGCGAATCCAGACCCGGTTTGTCGGTGATCAGGTAGCGTCCCTGGTCGCCGCCGGGGGGCGGTTCGAGCTTGACGACATCTGCGCCGAGAAAGGCCAGAATCTCGGTGCACGACGGTCCAGCCTCGAACTGTGTCAGGTCAAGAACTTTGATGTGATCTAGGGCCTGCATGGCGTCCCTCCTTTATCGGCCGTTCGGCATTGATCTCGGCGCTATAGTGGCACAGCAGGCGGGACTGATGCAAGCAAAGCCGCAGCCTGCTATACCTGGGCGGTATGCCAAGAGGACAAGCCCGTGCCCGGCCTGCGGCGCGCCGTCGGCCGCCGCCGCGTCACCAGCTCACCCTCGACGAGGCCCTGGCCCGCCTGGGCGTGCCCGGCGTCACCAGCAAAGCCATGTTTGGCGGCCGCTGTTACTATGTGGACGAAAAGCCGTTTTCCTTTGTGCTGGGCGAGGCCCTGGCCCTCCGCGTATCGCCCCAGCAGCTGGCGGCGGCGTGTGAGCGGGGCGACGGGCAGGTCTTTCATCCCGGTGGCGGCGACTTTGTCATGCGTGAGTACCTGGAACTCAGTGCCCAGGCGCTGGCCGACGAAGAGAAGATCGACACCTACGTCCAGGCCAGCACGCGCTTCATGGGCGGGCAGGAAGCTCCCCAGGAGGGGCTGAACTGGGAGGACCTGCGCCAGGGTCGGGAGGGGCTGTATAAAAAAAGAACGTGAGCACGCCCTAGGCTGCCCGGATGCCCAGCATCTCCCGCGCCTCGGCCGGTGTGGCCACCTCGCGCCCCATGTCGCGCGCCAGCTGGGCCAGACGAGCGACCAGGCGGGCGTTGGTCGGCAGTTCCATCTCGCGGTAGTGATAGTCGCCCAGGCCGATGGACACGTGCCCGCCACGCTCCATGGCCGCAGCCGCAATGGGGAACAGGTTGCCGCCGTAAGACATGACCGACCACTGCCAGGCGTCGGTCTCAGGGATAAAGTCGAGAAACGCTTCCAGGCCCTTGATCGTTCCCGGATGGCCGGCCAGGATGCCGCCCTCGGTCAGCACGATTTCGGTGTACAGCGGCTCTTCGAACAGGCCCATTTCAACGAAAGCCTGGGTGTGGCGGACCGAGCTGATGTTCCACAGGGCCTGGACCGGCTTGACGCCGGCGTCACGAATCGTGGTGGCGAAATACTCCCAGGTGTGGGTCGTGTTCAGGTAGACGGTGTCCGTGGTGTTGAAGCGTTTGGCTGCGGCGTCATAGGTATCGACGTTGCTGGTGGCCATGTCGATCGGCGCGCAGTCGGGTGTAGTGGCGGGGTCTTTGGCCATCTCGACAATGTGCGAGATGCGCTCCTCGGGCGACGGCATCCACCACGCGCCCAGAGTCGGCATGGTGATCAGGTCGCTGTGGTCTTTGATGCGCCGCACCGTGTCGGCGTACAACCCGTGGTCGGCCGAGGGCGCACCGGTCTGGGGGTCGCGGGCGTGGTAGTGGATGAAGGCTGCCCCCTCGCGCCAACAGGCCAGGGCTTCGTCGGCAATCTCCTGCGGGCTGTAGGGAACGTTGGGGTTGTCATCCCGCATGGTATATTCGTTGATGCGAACCTCGATAATGACTTTGTTGGCGGCCATGTCATCCTCCTGTTGGGCGCTCAAGCTGGACCGACCGAGCGGCTGCAAAGGGAAACGTGAGCGCCGATGGAATCTGAAGGACATCACGTTTCCCTTTGGAAGAGCGTATTAGACACGCGCAGCCGGGGAATTGTCAAGCAAAGCCCGGCTGTGTGGGGGACGGGGTGAGTCGAACAGGTCTTGGGACGCTTGGCGGTGTGTTGGGAGTTGCGCTGTTGTCACTCTTTGGCGCGCCGCTCGAGTGGCTGAAAAACAGGCTGGTCTTTCATCCCGGCTCAAAGCTGACGATCTGGCCGGACGAGTACGGTTTTCGGTATGAGGAGGTCTGGTTCGGCGGGCCCGACGGCCGCACCCTGCACGGCTGGTATCTGCCCGGCAGCGGTCCGGCCCTGCTGGTCTGGTTTCACGGCAACGCCGGCACTATCGGACATCGGCTTGAGCACGCCCGGCTCTTATCCGACCAGTTCGGTGTCGGGCACTTCATGTTCGACTATCGGGGCTATGGCAACAGCCGGGGCAAACCCACACTGACCCATTTTCTGACCGACAGTCGGGCTGCGGTGGCGCTGGTCAAGGACACGGGCTGGGCAGACGGAAAGCAGTTGGTGTATGTCGGCGAGTCGCTCGGCTGTGCGGCCGTCGTCGAGATAGGCATTGAACAGCCGCCCGACCGGGCGATTCTGCTGGCACCGTTCTATTCCCTGCGGGCGATGGGCGATCTGGTGCTGCCGCCCCTGGCCTTTGTGGTCGAGCATGAGCTCAATACCGCCCGGGCGATCTCGGACTTCCACAGCCCGCTGCTCATCATTCACGGCACCGATGATCAGGTCATTCCGTATCAGCAGGGTCGGGATCTGTTTGCCGTGGCCAACCCCCCCAAACGCTTTCACAGCGTGACGGACGGCGGGCACGTCAATCTGCACCTGGTCGGCGGTGAGGCGTATGTTCAAGCCATCGGCGAGTTTCTGGCCGATCCGTAAACGCTCAGTCCGCTTCGGCGATTTCTCCCGGGAGGGCGTCGGGGCGCGGGTTCAGCACCTCCCCCTCGCTTGTGGCCACAATAGAGGTAACCGCCAGATCACCGGTGACGTTGACGGCTGTTCGGCACATGTCGAGCAGCCGGTCAATGCCCAGGATGAGGGCCAGGCCGGCCATTGGCACCCCGATGGTGGTCAGCACCAGGGCCAGGGTGATCATGCCCGCTCCGGGCACGCCGGCCGCTCCGATAGACGCCATGGTGGCGGTCAACACGATGGTCAGCTGGGCCGGCAGGGACAGGTCGAGTTGAAACACCTGGGCGATAAAGACCGCCGCCACCCCCTGATAGAGCGCGGTGCCGTCCATATTGACGGTTGAGCCCAGGGGCAACACGAAGCTGGCGACCGGGTTGCTGACACCGAGCTTGTGCTCGGCACATTGGAGCGAGACGGGCAGGGTGGCCGACGACGACGAGGTTGAGAAGGCGATCAGCTGAGCCTGGCGGATGGTCCGCATGAAGGTGAGCCACGAGACCCCGGCCAGGCTGTGGACCAGCCCGCCGTACACCAGCCCGGCATGAATGGTCAGGCCGAGGACGACGGTCAAGCCGTAGGCCAGCAGCGCCTGAAGGACGCTCAGACCGCTCAGACCGACCACCTCGGCGACCAGGGCGGCAACCCCGAACGGGGCGAGTTCCATGACCAGCTGGATCAGGACGATCATGGCCTGTTGGACTTTGTCAAAAAAGGTGACGACCGGTGTGGCCTGACCCGGACCCAGCAGGGTCAGAGCAATGCCAAACACCAGGGCGAAGAAGATGATCTGAAGCATATTGCCTTCGGTCATTGAGGCGGCCGGGTTGGTGGGAATGATGGCCAGGACGGTGTCGATGGTCGAAGGGGCTTCGGCTGCCGCGGAAGCCCGGCTGCCCGCAGCCGAGTCGAACTGGGCCAGGAGGGAGACCCGGTCAGCCTCGTTCAGGAAATCGCCCGGCTGGACGATATTGGCGCAGATCAGCCCGATGGTGACGGCCACAGCGGTCGTCGTCAGGTACAGCACCAGGGTTTTCCCGCCCAGGCGGCCGAGTTTACGTACATCGCCCAGGCTGGCCACGCCAACCAGCAGGGAGGCAAACACCAGCGGCACGATGACCATGCGGATGAGTCGCAGAAACAGCGCGCCGATGGGGCGTAGCCAGGAGATCAGCGTGTCGCCGAGTGAGCTGATCGGCTGGGGAGACAGGGCAA
>JAGWBB010000031.1:11566-17442 GCA_021296095.1 Desulfurellaceae bacterium
AGCCCCTGACCCAGACCGGGAGTTCGACCGACTGTCCGTGCTCGTCGAGGCGGGTTTCGGTCAGCGTCTCTGCGGCCATGAAGCGCACGGCCGCCCCGCTCGGCAGCCCAACGGCCGAGTCCGTAGCGTCCCGGTCACGCTGAAAGTGGACCTGCGAGGCGTCGGAGATTTTGTATAAATCCTGGCTGAGCAGGGGAGAGTTGGGGCCGAGGGTGAGGCCGATGACAATCCCCACAACCATGCCGATCAGGATTTTGGTATACAACTGCATAGCGCCGCAGCATAGCCCCGGCCGATTGGCCGACGCAAGGCCGTGGCTGGAGCCGTGAGAGAGCCTTGCGTTGTGAGGTGGCGTGCTGTACTACGAGCCAGCGTTTTTGGGTCGTCTCTCAGCCGATCAGGCCGCTATCCCGAGCGGTAGACTGAATGCTACCTCAGCACGCAAGACCGATTTCACCGGAAGCTCAGCATGGACCTCACGATACGAGAAGACGATTTGCAGGGGGCGGAGATCATCGCCCTGCTGGAAAAGCACCTCGCCCTCATGTCCTCGGTATCGCCACCGGAGAGCGATCATACGCTCGACCTGGAGGGCTTGAGAGGGCAGGACGTTACTGTATGGACGGCGTGGCGGTGTGACAGGCTTCTCGGCTGCGGTGCGCTGAAGGAGCTGGAGCCGAACCACGGCGAAGTCAAGTCAATGCATACGGCTGCGGCATTCCGCGGCCAGGGGGTGGGCGCGGCGATCTTGCTACACCTCCTTGATGAGGCACGCAGGCGTGGCTATCGCCGGGTCAGTCTGGAGACCGGCTCGATGTCGGCGTTCGCGTCTGCCCGTTCCTTGTACCGGCGTCACGGGTTCTCGACCTGCCCGCCGTTCGGCGACTACTCGGACGATCCGAACAGCGTCTTCATGACGCGAACGCTTTAGCATCGTCGGACGAGTGAGCGCCTAGAATTTCATGGGATATGAAGGGGGAGCAGGCTTTCCTCATGGGCCAGCGCTGCGGCGTAGGCCAACGCTGCATCAATATGAACGGACTGGAGAGTACGGCAACTCTGGAGAATCTGGCTGCGGCTCGCTCCTTCGGCCAGACTGTCAAGAATAGTCGTGACAAAAACCCGTGTCCCTTTCACACACAGCTGCCCATGGCAGAGCTTGGGGTTGTGGACCAAATACTTATGCCACTCAGTCATAAGATGTTCCTGTCTTTCCTGTCCTTGACGGTGAGCGTACTGCCGTCCTGTTCAAGTAGCTCCTCCACTGTATCTGGCAGACAGCTGCATAGCACTACAAGATAGCCCCCGTCGACTGACCGACGCAAGGCTACGGCTGTAGCCGTGCGAGAGCCCTGAATTGTGAGGTGATGATTGACAAGAGAATTCTGCTCGCAATGATGAGGAGCAACCTGCTCGGTCGGGCCGTCTGGACCGGATGGCTGGCAGTGGGATAGCAAGTAGGCTATTCACCTCTGCTACGAAAGGGAAGCCGAATGTTGGGTCAGTTGGATGTGCAGTGACTCGCTCGGTACCACCGGCGATTGGCCGTTCGCTTTCATGAGGAACAGTTCGATGCTGAAGTATATCCTATTACCTGTTCTCCTCACTACTCTTAGTCTGGCGTGTGGTCCGGTAGATGAGGAAGCGGAGGCGAACAAGCGGTTTGTCGAGGCTGTCGCTCTCCTTAAAGCTGCTGAGAGTGAACCAGCCGCGCCTGCTAAGCTCTCGCTGCTCGAACAAGCGGAGACGACCCTTCAGACAATCATCACCCGATATCCGTCCACGGGGCTGGCGGTCAAGCTGACTAGTGGCCAACAGATTGGCAATGTGTCGCTGACTACCGTGGAGGCAGCTGTCAAGGACGCCCGAGGTCCGGCCTGCCAGGCAGCGCCGACATCCGCGTGTGTTATTGCTCAGGCGCTAGATCTCGCTCAGACGCTCGAATGGGGCCAAGACTCAGCGCTAGTCCACATAACCAGGGCACTAATTGATATCGCCCTAGCGCAAGCTCAAGCCGAGGATCGCGTAGAAGCGCGAGCAACCATCGCCCAGGCGTTGGCGCTTGCTCAGACGTTCGACAAGACAGACCGTGCTGTGGCGCTGCCCGATATCGCCCTAGCGCAAGCCCGAGTCGGAGACCGTACGGGCGCGCAAGCAACCATCGCCCAGGCGCTGGCGCTTGCCCAGACGCTCACCGACGAGGAAGGCCGACCGCTCACCGATGAGGGAGGCCGAGCCACGCTGCTGGCTATCGTCGCCCTAGCGCAAGCCCAGGCTGGGGATCGTGCGGGCGCGCAAGCAACCATCGCCCAGGCGTCGGCGTTCGTCCAGACGCTCACCGACAAGCAAGGCCAAGCCATGGCGTTGGGCTTCGTCGCTCAGGCGCAAGCCCAGAGTGGGAATCATGCAGGGGCACGAGAGACCACTTCCCAAGTGCTAGCGCTCACCCAGGAGATCGCCCAGGCACTCCCCGACGGGGAAGGGCGAGGCGAAGCGTTAGCCTCCCTCGTATTTCTATGGCCACAGGTCAAGGCGGGCGACACAGCGCAGGCGTTGGCGCTCGCCCAGACGTTCACCCATGATTGGGTCCGAGCCTCGGCGCTGATCTTCGTCGCTCGGGCGCAAGCCCAGGCGGGAGACCGTACGGGCGCGCAAGCAACCATCAGCCAGGCACTGATACACGTCCAGGCGCTCACCAACGAGAGAATCCGAGCCCGCGTACTGGACGATATTGCCCCGGCGCAGGCCCAGGCGGGAGACCGGGCAGGCGCGCAAGCCACTATCGCTCAGCTACAGGCACTCACCCAGACGTTTCCCGAAGAAAGCCGAACCGGGGTGCTAGCCAGCATCGCTCAATCTCAAGCCTATATGGGCGACGGAGTGCAGGCGTTGGCTCTCGCCCAGACGCTCACCGATAAGGAACAGCGAGTCAAGGCGTTGGCCGATATCGCCCTAGCATTGGCCCGCGTCGATGCTGCGGATACATGAGGGGACTGAAGGTCCCTTGCAACCCTAATATGACTCACTGTCTATGATATTGGCTCGATACTTTCTGGTCTAGCATCTGATAATTTCGAGTATAGTAGCGGAAGGTGGCATCAGCGTCTCGAACTCAGAATCAGGAGAACCAGCTTGAGTGAATTTATAACCTGCCTTAAAGAATGGCAGACTCTCGTGGCTGGCCTAATGGCGTTGGCGGCTGCAATAATTGCTTGGAAGCAGCTAAATTTTCAGCGGCAAGAATCCGAATCGCGCCGTCGCCGTCGAGAAATGGCATATCGGGCCGTTTTGCCCGTAGACTTAGCCACCTTCATGGACTATCTCGAAGATTGCTACGAGGCAGCTGTAATAGCACTCCAAATGATGAGACCGGAAGGAACAGGCTCCGAAACTTTCAATATCCCCAAGCTTCCCGACCGGCTTATCCCAAATCTACAAAACCTCATTGAACAACTCGATGAATACAATGCTGATACCATTGCTGAGATTTTGAAGTCTTATCAGCTACAAAATTCTCGCCTTAGGGCGGCGTTGGAAAATTTCAACTCGGAGAATTCTGATGCGGCTATCGAAGCCACCTTTCAGGACACGGTTCGTCTCTGGCTCCTCGTAGATATGGTCTTTCCATTTTCTCGAGGCGAAGAAAAAACGATACCGCCGTTTAGTCTTTCTGAGGCAGAAGTCAAACGCGCACTTGTATTTTTGGGGCAGAAGTCGTCGTATTACATTCCTTCTGCTAATGATGAAAAAAAGATCTATGCTGCCCTGGCTAAAGAAATAGATTGAATAAGGGTAATGTCCTGGCGCAGAACCGCTGGAAGCTATCTTGATGACCTGACCTTCTGCCAGTCAGAGAAAGCGTCAAAAATGGTCTCGTTGTCGGAGAGTATAAATACGCTCAGGGAGTGCTCTTCTTCAATCCATTCATATCTGTGAAGGCAACAGGGACAAGGGTCTTGCACCTAGCTGGAGGACGCTCAGGCAGGCGGCGCGCTGCGGCGCAACAATTCGGCGAGCGCTTGGCCTTGGCGTTCGAGCGCCTGACCGATCTGGGCCGATGTTTCGGCTTGCCGTCGGGTACTCTCCCGCAGTGTCTCGGCCATGACATCAATTTCCCGATCGCGGCGCTGGCCCGCTCGCTGCATCTGGGCCAACCCCCACAAGATCGCTCCGAGGCCGATTCCGCTGATAGCGACCTGTCCCAGCGCCACCCACACCTGAGCCTGTGAGATCGCCAGTGCGGCTGTTTCGTACTCGGTCATGTCTCTCTCTTCTTCTCGCATTGCGGATCGCTTGAGCGCTGTAGCGCGCTACCCGGCGATAGGCGTAGCCGCAAGGAGTCTCCTTACAGAGCGAAGGGTCCCCGTGCCTAGGTCAGCGACCTGCCTCCATCGACGTGGAAGCTGGCCCCGGTGCTGTAGTCCGACTCGGCGACAAAGACAACGACCTGGGCCACGTCTTGCGGGCTGCCCGCCCGCTTGACCAGGGTCTTGGCGATCTCCCGCTGCCGAACGCTGTCGGGTGTATCGTCCTGGAACAGAACCGGACCGGGAATCACCGCGTTGACCATCACCTGGGGGGCGAGTTCCATGGCCAGGCCCTGGGTGAAGGTCAACACACAGGCTTTTGACACCGAATAGGGAATGTAGTCGGCCCAGGGGCGCTCTCCGGCCACATCCGCAATGTTGATGATATGTCCCCAGCCCCACTCGCGCATGCGCAGCCCGATCTTGTGGGCGCACAAAAAAGTACCGGTCAGGTTCACGTCCATGACCCGTTCCCAGTCCTCGGTCGTGAGCGTGTCAACCGGGGTGCGGTAGAACAGGGCCGCGTTGTTTACCAGGATATCAATGCGGCCGAAGTGCGCGGTGGCCGCCTCAATCATGGCTTCAACCTGGTCTTCCTTGGTGATGTCGGCCTGCACAGCGAGGGCCTGATGGCCGGCAGCCTGCACGGCACGGACGGTCTCTTGGGCCTGGGGCTGCGAACGGTGATAGTGGACAACGAGGTGGCAGCCCCGGGCGGCCAAGGCCTGGACGATTGCCTGGCCGACCCGTTTTGCCCCGCCGGTGACAAGGGCGATTTTGCCGGAGATGTTCATTCAGGCCTGCAAGGGGTCGTGCTGGGGTTGGAGGACGAGTTCGACCGGACAGCAGCGCGCCGGTGAACTCACGACCTGGTAGACGGCTTCGGCCACGTCGTCGGGGCTGAGCATTTTGTGACGCTGAAGCCGTTTGTTGTGGGGAATCATCGTGGTGTCAACATAGCCGGGATAGATCGTCGAGACCGTGATGCTTTTTTCCCGGACCTCTTCGAGCAGGGCCTGGCTGAAGCCCCGGACCCCGAACTTGGCCGCCGCGTACGCGGCTTCGCCGGCCCGGCCGACCAGCCCGGCCTGTGAGCAGATATTGATGATCGTCCCCCGCCCTTGGGCGAGCATGGCCGGCAGCACCAGCTTTGAAACCAGCATGGTTGCCCACAGGTTGGTCCGCAGGGTGGCGTCCCAGTCGGCCGGTCGGGCTTTGACAATCGGCGTGCGCGGTGGCCCGCCGCCGGCACTATTGACCACAATATCGAGGTGTCCGAAGCGCTCCAGGGCGGTGGCGACCAGGGCTTCGGTCTGCTCGTCCCGGGTGAGGTCGGTCGGCAGGGGCACGGCTTCGACGCCCAGCTGCCGGGCAAAACGGGCCGTCTCGACGAGCTGGCTTTCGGTCCGGGCGGCCAGCACGAGGGCGATGTCGGCCCGGGCGAGCCGGAGTGCAATCGCCCGACCTATGCCCCGGCCCGCGCCCGTGATCAGGGCGACCTGGCCGGAAAGAGAGGGCTGTGCTGTCCCGGTATGTGCTGTGGCGGACATTTTGTTGCTTTTAGCATGG
>JAGWBB010000031.1:17466-45651 GCA_021296095.1 Desulfurellaceae bacterium
TGACGATACACGAGGAGGAATTATGGCCTACGAATACGTGCTCTATGAAAAGCAGGACCATATCGCCACGATTACCCTGAACCGTCCGGAGGTCATGAACGCTGTCCATCCGCCGGCCACGGCCGAGCTGTCGGGCATATGGGATGATGCCATTGCCGATGACGATGTGTGGGTGATTCTGCTGACCGGAGCCGGAGAACGCGCGTTTTCGGCCGGCAACGACCTGAAGTATACCGCCTCCAAAGGCATGCCGACCGGGCCGCCGCCAAAAGGCGGATTCGGCGGTCTGACCGACCGGACTGACATTGATAAGCCGATGATTGCTGCGGTCAATGGCTTTGCCCTCGGCGGTGGGTTTGAGATGGCGCTGGCCTGCGACATCATCGTTGCGGCCGACCACGCCCGGCTGGGTCTGCCCGAACCCCGGGTTGGGCTGGCCGCTGCGGCTGGCGGAATGCACCGTCTGCCACGCCAGATCCCGCTCAAAATCGCCATGGGCTATATGCTGACCGGCAAACACATGACCGCCCAGCAGGCGCTTGAGCTGGGTATTGTGAATGAGGTGGTGCCGCTCAGCTGGGCGGCTGAAATATTGGAGTGTGCCCCCCTGTCGGTCCGGGCGACCAAACAGTGTGCGATGCAGGGCCTGGGCCAGCCGCTCGATCAGGCCCTGGCCGGCTCCTATCCGGCCCTGAAGCAGATGTTCTACTCGGAAGATGTCAAAGAGGGGCCACGCGCCTTTGCCGAGAAGCGCAAACCAAACTGGCAGGGAAGATAGAGCCACGGCTGTCAGCGAAGAGAGCGGACCACTCGGGGCGCGGGCCGCGTCGGCTGCACAGCGCGTTCGTCGGCAATGGGTCATCGTGATGGCCGCCAGCCTCAAAAGGAGATCGCGATGGCCCATTGTGCACAGCCATGCTGTCCGCGTCCGCTATGCCGAGACCGATCAGGCCGGCATGGCCCATCACTCGGCGTTTCTGCCCTGGTTTGAAGAGGGCCGACGCCCTACCAGCAGCTTGAGGCCGAGGGGGTACATTTCCCGGTACGCGAGGCCTGCTGTCGCTACCGGCTACCGGCCCGGTTTGACGACCTGCTCACCGTGAGGACTGAGATTGAGCAGGTGAGGGGGGCGAGCCTCCGTTTTAGCTACCGCATCACGCGCGCAACCGAGTTGATCGCCGAGGGCCATACCCTGCACGCGTGTGTTGACGACGAAGGCCGGGTCAGCCGTTTGCCGTGCGCCGTTCGGCGCCTGTTGGATTCCTAAGTGCGCGCTGCGGCGATTTCGGCCTTGGCCGCCATTACCATCAAACGGGCGTCATTGGTGACGGTGGCAAACTGGAAGCCCCGACGAAACTTGTCACGCACCGAGGCGCCGTTCGGGCAGTGAATGCCGGCCTTGACGCCGTTGCGTCTGGCTACGGCCAGGATCGCGTCAATCGCCTCAAGCACGTTTGGCGCGACCGGCTCGGGCGAGGGCGGATGGCCCAGGCTGATGGCCAGATCGCTTGGGCCGACATAAATCCCGTCCAGGCCGTCGACCGACATGATGGCGTCGAGGTTGGCCATGGCCTCGGCGGTTTCGATCATCGCCAGGGTGACGACCGTGTCGTTGGCCTGGGCCGCATAGTCGGCGCCACCGTACAGAATGCCGCGGGCCGGCCCAAAACTCCGATAGCCCGCGGGCGCGTAGCGGCAGGCTCCGACAAAGCGCTCGCATTCCTCCCGCGTGTTGACCATCGGACAGATGATGCCGTAGGCGCCGGCGTCCAGGCTCTTCATGATCAGGGCCGGATCGTTCCACGCCACGCGCGCCAGCGGGGTGCAGTCGCGCGTGGACAGGGCCTGGAACATGGCCACCGCAGCCTGGAAATCGACCATGCCGTGCTGCATGTCGATGGTCAGGCTGTCGAAATCCTCGTGCGCCATCACCTCCGCGCTGTACGAATTGGCGATTGCCAGCCAACCGTTGACGACCGGGCGGTCGTCAGCCCATAAGGTGCGGACTCTGTTCTCGCGCATGGCTTCCCTCCTTGTTGGGCACCGTGCCTCAAAAGTCTGGGCATCATCCCCGAACACCACGCCCAGCGCAAGCGATTCGATCCCCGGACGTCTCCTCACCCGGGCCTTCCTGACCGGGAGGCGCTCTGTGTTGACGGAGCTGTTCAAGGTAGCGCTGGCGCAGGCGCTTCAAAAACGCCTGTGTTTGCGGCCAGCAGTAGTCCGGATAGGTATACGCAAAAGGGTGGAACGCGCCGTGGTGGTAGCGCAGGGTGACCTCGGCGTAGATGCCCTGGGATAGGTAGATGCGGTGGGCCTGGTCTTTGGTCGAGGCCAGGACGAGCTTAGTGGCGTCAAGATAGCCCGGATCGATGTTCAGGCGACGGGCGCCCCCGGCCGTTGGCGGGCGGGCGAAGGATTGTTCGAGGCGGTTGGTGTGTCGCTTGAGATCGGCCAGCGCCGCAGGAGAGATAAGCCGCCCAAAGCTCATGAACTGGCGCAGCAGATGCTTACCCATCTCCTCCTCGTAGTAATGGGTCATGTCCCACTGGAAGACCTCGCTCCTGAAGTCAACCGGGCCGTAGTCGGGCCGAAGCGCCTGTTCGGCCGTGTCGAACAGAGCCGGGTCGGCCGACAGCAAACCGACCAGAAGTTTGGCTGGTTTGGGCGGAGACATGGGAAGAAAACGATGAATGACGAACGGAAAGTCTGGTCTTTGCCGCGGTTCAGCGTTCATCATTCATAATTCATCGTTTCAGCAGCAGCAGTCTGTCGTAAATGGTATGGGCAACCGCCTCCTTGCTCATCTGCGACAGCGGCTCGACCCGACCGGTACGGTCAAGCAGCGTCACAATATTGGTATCGGAGGCAAAGCCCGCGCCCTCCTGGGTCACGTCGTTGGCCACGATCATATCCAGATTTTTGCTCTTGAGTTTGCGCTCGGCGTTGGGCACCAGTTCTTCGGTTTCAGTGGCAAAACCGACCAGCAGCCGCCGGCCCTTCTGCCGACCCAGACCGGCCAGGATGTCCGGGTTGCGGTCGAGTTCGATGACGAACTCGCCGGCGCTCTTCTTGATTTTGTGGGGTGCGACCGTGGCCGGGCGATAGTCGGCAATGGCGGCTGCGGAGACGACCATGGTTGCCTGCGGATAGGCCGCCAAGACCGCCTGCTGCATCTCGCAGGCGGTCCGGACCGGGGAAAAATCGACCCCGTGCGGGGGAGTCAGGGCGGTCGGGCCGCTGACCAGGCTTACCTGCGCGCCCCGCTGCTGGGCCACACGGGCCATGGCGTAGCCCATTTTGCCGGTTGAACGGTTGGTAATATAGCGGACGGGATCGATCGGCTCACAGTTGGGGCCGGCGGTGACGATGATGCGTTCGTCGGTGAGGTCTTTTGTGGTCAGGACGGCGCGGGCGGCTTCGACGATATCGGCCGGTTCGGCCAGACGGCCCTGGCCCTCATAGCCACACGCCAGTTCTCCGGCTCCAGGTTCGACAAGGTGATGGCCGATACCGGTCAGCTTTTTCAGATTGTCCTGGACCAGGGGGTGGGCATACATGTGGACGTTCATGGCCGGCGCAATCACAACCGGAGCGGTGGTGGCCAGCAGAACGGTGGTGAGCAGATCGTCGGCCAAGCCGCCGGCGAGTTTGGCCAGCAGGTTGGCCGTGGCCGGCGCGATCAGGATCAGGTCGGCCGTATCAGCCAGGCGGATGTGGCCGATTTCGGACTCCTGGGTCAGGTCAAAGGTGTCGGTTGAGACCGGATTGCCCGACAGGGTCTGGAGGGTCAGCGGCGTAATGAATTCCTGGGCGTTCCTGGTCATGATGACCCGAACGCTGGCCTCAGCCTTGACCAGAAGGCGAACGATTTCAGCCGCCTTGTAGGCCGCAATACCACCGCTGACGCCCAAGACAATCTGTTTGCCGTCCAGCATAAGCCACCGCCTTTTGTGCCGCCGTCGTATCCGCTCGATCCGTGTCTATGTGGGGGCCCGCCAGTGCGCCAGCCAGCCCAGCCCAAGCAGGACCAGTCCGGCCAGTATTACACCGATTCCGCTCGACTGGTAAGAGGTGTCCAGCATGACGCCCGCGCCCAGCATGATCACCAGGCTGCCCAGGAAACGTCTGGCCTGGCCCGGGAGGTGAGACGTGTTCATTGCTGGTCTTCATCCCGCAGGGTTGACGAGACGCTCCGCGCCCGGGACACGGCGGTCAGGTTGGTTGACACGGCCATGAAGACCAGGCTGGCGATCAGGACGACATGCGAAGAGGAACAGAACAGGTGGTTTGCCGCCACACTCACAAAAGAGGACAGGCTGAGCAGCACATAGCGTTCACCCCGCTGCATCAGCCCTCCGCGGCATTCCACCCCCAAGCCCTCTGCCCGGGCCCGGGTGTAGCTGACCATGAGCGAACCGAACAGCCCGAGCGCCACGATGAAGACCATCCAGGCTGTCCCGAAAAAAATGCCGAGTCCGACAAAGGTCACAAACTCGGCATAGCGATCACTGACCGAATCCAGAAACGCGCCCCGCCGCGAAACCCGGCCGGTTCGCCGGGCCAGACTGCCGTCGAGCAGGTCAAGAATGCCGCTGACCAGCACACACCAGCCACCGATAAAGATTGCGCCCCACGCATAGGCCAGTCCGGCCAGCGCGCTGAAACCGAGCTGGCTGTAGGTCAGCGTCAGGGGGGACAGCCCCAGGCGTTCCAGCCCGGGTTCGAGCGCAGCCATCTCCGCCCGCATCCAGCCAGCAATGCTCTCTCGCCGCGACGGGGAGGCAGAGCCGGACCGACGCAGAAAACCGTGTATGCTGAGGACTATGGCGCAGATCACATAGCTGACAATAGCCAGCCCGAGCCAAGGCCGACAGCTGACGGGGAGAGGGAGCATAGACAAAACATCGGGCGGAGCCCGTCATGTCCTACCGCTGGGGGCTTTTTCTGCAGCCAAAACACTAAGCACATGTCCGTGTTCCAGTAAAGAACACCTACAGATACTCAGAGTATGGGATTTGACGAAGGTGCCGCAGACTGGTACGGCTTTCTTGTTGCGCCTATGACGGAAACGTTCAGGCGAGAGCGTTGGAGTAGGAGAACAGGGGTATGCATGAGCGACTAGGATTTTCGGTAAGAATCTTCGTTCCCTTTGGCGAGCCGGAAGGCCCGCGTGTGGTCGAGAAATCGGGCTGGACCGGACAGGGCCTCGTCTTTCCCCGTTCGCGCTTCGCGGACATTCGCCGTCGGGAAGAACTCCGGCGCACCGGCGTGTATGTGCTCTGGGGTCCCGACAACTCGGAACACCTGCCGAGCGTCTGCGTGGGTGAGGGCGATGTTGTGCTGCGCCAGCTGGACGACCACGCGAAAACCACGGACTTCTGGACCCACGGAGCGGCCTTCACCAGTAAGGATCTGAGCCTGAACAAGACGCACATCCAGTATCTCGAAGCGCGCCTGGTGGAACTCGCGGCCGAGGCCAAACGCTGCGAGCTGGACAATACCAATCTCCCCCAGAGGCCGACGCTCTCGGATGCGGATAGGGCCGACGCGGAGTTGTACCTCGTCGACATGTTGCGGTGTCTCCCGGTTGTCGGCGTGTGTTTTTTTGAAAAACCGCAGGAGCCGACGGGCACGAGTCCCGATCTTTTCCTGAACGTCAAAGGGGGCCGGGCTCGTGCGTATGAAGGAGCCAGTGATTTTATTGTCCGCGCCGGTTCCCACGCGACCAAGGAAGAGGTTGCTGCGCTCCGCCCGTCTCTCTCTGAGCTACGGAAGACCCTGTTGGCCCAGAATATTCTGAAGGAGACGAGCACCGCCTACCAGCTCTGTCAAGACTACGGTTTCTCCTCGCCCTCCACCGCCGCCGCCGTCTTCTTGGGAAGACCCGCCAATGGGCGCCTCGAGTGGAAGGATGCCGAGGGGCGGTCATTGAAGGAAATCCAGGAAGCGGTGGTCGAAGAGGGGTGAGGGGCGTCATTGCGTCCATGCTATCGCTCTCTTCCGCACCGAGGCGTCTCTCCAGGCGGCCTGTGAAGCCGGTGCTGTCCTCGCCCCGTGCTGCTCTCTGCTGAGTGGACGGTTCGCCGCCTGCCAGTTCTTGTGAGCCGCCGCGCAATCTCGATAATCTGACCCGCGCCCCGCCGGTCGCGCTCGTCTGCGGTCAGTGGTCGCTCTCCTTGACCTTTTCCCCCCCTTTGGCATTATGAGGGCCACCCTGCGGAGTTTCTTCTTCGGGAGCGCTGCCTGTTTTGAGTACACCTGTGTCTATAAAACCATCCCCTTCTTCCGACCCCCAGTTCGATTCCCGACTTGCTCCGCACGTCCTGGTCGGGGAAGAATTAGCGCAGGTTGAACAGCGCTTGGCTACACTCCTGGATTCTCGGGAACCCCTACTGAGCGAGATCGGGCATTACTTGATTGACGCGGGCGGAAAGCGAGCGCGACCGGGGGTGGCCCTGCTGGTTTTTCGTGCCTGCGGAGGGAAAGATCCGCACGACATCGTCGATATCGCCACTGCTCTAGAACTCATTCACTCGGCCTCGCTGCTCCACGATGACATCATCGACGGGGGAGGGGTGCGCCGGGGCAAGGCGTCTGCGCTGGAGCGTTTCGGCCTGTCGGATACCCTGGTGGCCGGAGATTTTTTGTTTGGACGGGCGTTTGCCCTGTGCGGACGTTTTGAGGAACGGGTCATTGCCTGGGCGACCGAGGCGTGTATCAGCCTGACTGAGGGTGAGGTCATGCAGGGCCGGTTTCGCCGTAACCCGGCGGTGACGGCTGAGGATTACCTGGAGATCATCTCGCGCAAGACCGCCTCCCTGTTTTCCCAGGGTGCCCGGCTGGGCGCCTATCTGGCCGGAGCCCCGACCGATGTGGTCGAGCGTCTGGCCTCGTGCGGCTACTGTGTCGGGATGGCGTTTCAGATTGTGGATGACCTGCTTGATGTTGAGGGGGACGGAGAGCTGACCGGGAAGCCGGTCGGTGTCGATCTCAAAGAGGGCAACCCGTCCTTGCCCGTGGTGCTGGCCCTCGAAGCCAACGCCGAGGTCAAACGGGTTTTTCAAAACGCCCAGGCTACGCATCAGGAGGTCGCCGCCGCCCTCCAGCAGATTCGGCTGTCCGGGGTATTGACCGAGGTCAAACTCCGGGCGCGGACCTACGGTCAGCAGGCGCTGGCATCGTTGGCCGACCTGCAGTCCTCGGCCTATGTGGACAGCCTGCGGTGTTTCATTCGTCGGCTGGTTGATCGGACCGCCTAGGGGCGAGCGAGACCATGACTGCCGATGCCGCTCGTACCCAGCTTCGTTCCATCGCCGATTCCCTGCAGCACTACGTCGAGGTCCTCAAAGAGGGCGGGCTCAACGGCCTGCCGCGCACGCCGATGTCCAGTCCCCACGCGCCGCCTGCGGCCCGTATCCAGCCTGCGGCTCTGGCCGCGGACAGGCCTTCCGCGCCACACCCGCCGGCCGATATCGACGGGCAGACGCTCGACAGTCTTGCCGCGCTGCGAGACGCGATAGGTGACTGCCGACGCTGCAAGCTGTGTGAGCACCGGACCCAGATCGTTTTCGGTGTCGGTGACCCGCACGCCGAACTCGTCTTTGTCGGTGAGGGACCGGGCGCCGACGAGGATCTCAGAGGCGAGCCGTTTGTCGGCCGGGCCGGGCAGCTGCTGACCGAGATTATCACCAAGGGCATGAAGATGCGCCGTGAGGAGGTCTATATCGCCAATGTGGTCAAATGCCGGCCGCCTCACAACCGGAACCCCGAGGCGGATGAAATTGCCGCCTGCGAGCCGTTTTTGCGCAAGCAGATCGCGCTGATTCAGCCGCGTATCATTGTCGCCCTGGGAGCGTTCGCCGCTCAGACCTTGCTCCAGACCAAAACCCCGATTTCACGACTGCGCGGAGTGTGGCACACTTACCAGGACACCAAACTCATGCCCACCCTGCATCCGGCCTATCTGCTGCGTAATCCCCGGGATAAGCGTCTGGCGTGGCAGGATATCAAGGCCGTGCTGCGGGAGATGGGACGACTCTGAAAAGGCAAAAGTCGCGTGACGCGAGGCAACAGGATACGGACTTTTGGGAAGGACCGCTAAACGATGTCCAAGCACACTGCTGGATCGTTGTGTCTCGTCCTGTGCGGTGTCCTGCTGATGAGCTGGGGGAAGGCGGAGACGCGCACGGCCCGAGCCGCCGCTCAAGAGACTGCCGGGCAGGCCCAGGGCGTACCGCTGGCCGGCCTGCGTTCGAGCCATATCAGTCTGATCGTCGTCGATGCCACCATCAATCCGGCAGTGGCGGATTTCATCCGGGAGAGCATTGAGCAGGCCGCGCAGCAGGGGGCGCTGGCGCTGATCGTGCAGCTCGATACGCCCGGCGGCCTGCTGTCGTCAACCAAGACGATCGTCAAGGATCTGCTGGACGCCCCACTGCCGGTGATCGTGTATGTGGCTCCCGGCGGGTCGGGCGCGATCTCGGCCGGGGTATTTATCACCATGGCCGGGACAATCGCGGCCATGGCGCCCGGCACGACGATCGGGGCGGCCCATCCGGTCGCCGGGGGCGGGCAGGATATTGAGGGCGACATGCGGGAGAAGGTCGAAAACTTCACCGCCTCGTTCAGCGAGTCGATCGCCCGGCGGCGGGGCCGGAATATCGAATGGGCGGAGCAGGCAGTGCGCGAGAGTGTGGCCATTACCGAGACCGAAGCGCTGGAAAAACAGGTCGTCGACCTGGTGGCCAGCGATGTGCAGGATCTGTTGCGTCAGGTCTCGGGCCGGACGGTCGAGGTCGGCAGTACCGAACAGACGCTGAATTTCGCCGCCGCCCAAGGGCCCGGCGGTTCCTTTTACGTCGTCCGCCAGGAAATGCGTCTCAAGCACAAGGTCCTGAACATTCTGGCCCATCCCCAGATCGCGTATCTGCTGATGATGGCCGGCATCCTGGGCCTGTATCTGGAGTTTTCCAACCCCGGCCTGCTGTTTCCAGGTCTGGTCGGGGCGCTGTGTTTGATCCTGGCCCTGACCGCATTTCAGGTCTTACCGATCAACTACACCGGCCTGGTGCTGATCTTTCTCGGTCTGGCCCTGTTGATAACCGAGCTGTTCCTGCCCAGCTTCGGCATCCTGGGGGTAGGCGGCCTCGTCGCTTTTGTGATGGGTTCGTTGTTTCTGTTTGACTCCCCCGACGCCGAGTTGGCGCCGGACCGGGGGGTGATTTTTGGTGCAGCCCTCGGTGTCGGGCTGTTCATACTGATTGCCGGCAGCCTGTCGATGCAAGCCTACCGTCGGCGTCCGGTCACCGGAACGGAGGGGCTGATTGGTGAGCTTGGCGAGGTGCGGGAACGTCTCGCGCCGCGCGGCAAGGTGTGGCTACACGGCGAGTACTGGAATGCGGAGAGCGACGAGGACGACATTGAGGCGGGCCAGGCGGTCCGCGTTGTCGATGTCGCCCATATGGTCCTGAAGGTGCACAGAGCCACCTGGGGCTAAGAGCCACCTGGGGCTAAAGGAGACAAGGCTATGTTTGGTTTTGGATCAATGGCGACGTTCTTTCTGATCGCGCTGGTCATTCTGATCAGCGGGATCAAGATCTTGTCCGAGTATGAGCGGGGGGTGATCTTTCGTCTGGGCCGTCTGGTGCCCTACCGGGGACCGGGCATCATCTACGTGATTCCCTTTATCGAACGCATGGTCCGGGTTGATATGCGAACGCTGACCCTCGATGTCCCGTCCCAAGACGTCATTACCCGCGACAACGTGTCGGTCAAGGTCAACGCGGTGCTGTATTTCCGGGTGCTCGACCCCAGCAAAGCCCTGGTCGAAATCGAGAACTATTTGTTTGCCACCTCACAGCTGGCCCAGACCACGCTGCGCAGTGTGTGCGGGCAGGCTGAGCTGGACGAACTGCTGTCCGAGCGGGATAAGATCAATACCGATTTGCAGGAAATCGTGGATACCCAAACCGATCCGTGGGGTATCAAGGTATCGCTGGTCGAGGTCAAACACATTGACCTGCCCCAGGAGATGCAGCGGGCCATAGCTCGCCAGGCCGAGGCCGAGCGCGAACGCCGGGCCAAGGTCATTAACGCCGAAGGCGAATTCCAGGCTGCCCAGCGACTTGCCGACGCGTCTGGAATTATTGAGGAGCATCCCATCGCGCTCCAACTCCGCTATCTCCAGACCTTATCCGAGGTGGCGAGCGAGAATAATTCGACCACTCTGTTCCCGGTGCCGATCGACCTCCTCCAGCCCTTCCTGAGTCGGACCGGCAGCGGACAGGACCAGACCGCATAGCGCAGCTGAGCGCCAGGCAGCGAATGACAGCGGTATGCGGCTGTCCGATTTTGACTACCAGCTGCCCCCCGAGCTGATTGCCCAAGAACCTGTCCGGGAGCGCAGCAGCTCCCGGCTGCTCGTGCTCGACCGCCGTCAGACGGGGCTCGCCCACCACCGTTTTGCCGACCTGCCGTCCGTGCTGCCGCCCCGCAGCCTGCTGGTGCTGAATGACACCCGGGTGGTGCCGGCCCGCCTGCTGGGCCACAAAGAGACCGGCGGACAGCTTGAGGTTCTGCTCGTGCGTCGTGAGCCGGGCCAGGCCGAGGTGTGGGACGTGTTGTGCCGGGGCGGACAGCACGTCCGAGCCGGGGCGCGGGTCGTTTTTTCGGACGAGCTACGGGCCGAGTGGAAGACCGCGCCCCAGGCCGGACGGGGGAAGCTGGAGTTTTTCTCCGGGGCGGATCTCCGCCAACTGCTTGAGCGTCACGGCCGGCTGCCGCTACCGCCCTATATCAAACGCCCTGCGGGCGAGCGGTCGGCAGACCGCCAACAGTATCAGACCGTGTACGCGCGCACGCCCGGAGCGCTGGCCGCCCCTACCGCCGGACTGCACTTCACCCAGGCGCTGCTCGACCGTCTGGTCGAACACGGTGTCGAAACCGCCTTCCTGACTCTGCACGTCGGCCTCGGCACCTTTCAGCCGGTTCGGGTTGAACGGGTGGAGGAGCACGCCATGGAGCAGGAGGAATTCTCCATCAGTGATGCGACCGCCCGACGCATCAATCGGGCCAAGACCCAGGGCCGAAGCGTCGTGGCGGTCGGCACGACCACCACCCGAGCCCTGGAATCGGCCTGCGACCCGGCCGGTCAGGTCCAGGCCGGCAGGCGGCAGACCGGGCTGTTTATCTATCCGGGTTTTCGCTTCCGGGTGATTGACGGCTTGATTACCAATTTTCATCTGCCCCGCTCGACCCTGCTGATGCTGGTATCCGCCTTTGCCGGCAGGGAGTGGGTCCTACGCGCCTACGCCGAGGCCGTGGCCCAGGGCTACCGGTTTTACAGCTACGGGGACGGCATGCTGATTGTGTAGGGGACTATTGGCGTTCCCAGTCGGGTGAGTTGCACGCCTGCCCAAAAACGCATACAACGGCCCGGCAAGACTAGCGCGACATGTTTCGTTTCAGTGTGACCCACACCGATTCCCACACCCGGGCACGCCTGGGCTGTATGATGACGGCTCACGGTCGGGTGCAAACCCCCGCCTTTATGCCGGTGGCGACCCAGGCAACGGTCAAGGCCATGACCCCGCGCGAACTGCGCGAAATTGGAGCCGAAATCATCCTGGCCAACGCCTACCATCTCTATCTGCGGCCGGGGCTTGAGCGGATTGAGCAGGCCGGCGGGCTGCACCGTTTCATGGCCTGGGACGGCCCGATTCTGACCGATAGCGGCGGATTTCAGGTCTTCAGCCTGAAAAGCCTGTGTCGGCTGAGCGAACAGGGGGTGGAGTTCCGCTCTCATTTGGACGGCTCTGCACACCTGCTGACCCCGGAATCGGTCATCCGTGCCCAGGAACGCCTGGGGGTTGATATCGCCATGGTCTTGGACGAATGTCCACCGGCCCAGGTCAGCTTTGCGGAGGCCGAACGCGCCCAGGCCCTGACCCTGCGCTGGGCCGAGCGCGCCCAGGCGGCCAGAACCCGGGACGATCAGGCCGTGTTTGGGATTGTCCAGGGCGGTGTGTTCCCCGAGCTGCGCGAACACAGCGCCCGGGCCCTGGTGGAGCTGGGGTTTTGCGGTTATGCGATCGGCGGCCTCAGCGTTGGAGAAGATCCGGCGGTCACCCACGCCATTGCTGCGCATACCGTGCGCTTCCTGCCCGCCGCCCGGCCGCGTTACATCATGGGCGTTGGCACGCCAGCCCAGCTCGTCCGCTATGTGGCGCTTGGCTGCGACATGTTCGACTGTGTCATGCCGACCCGCAATGCGCGCAACGGCAGTCTGTTTACCCGGACCGGGAGGCTGAATATCCGGCGCGCCGAGTTCGCGTCCGATCCGCGGCCGGTTGAGGAGGGCTGTGGGTGTTATACCTGTCAGCACTTTTCGCGGGCGTATCTGCGCCATCTGGCCGTTGCCGGTGAGATCCTGTCGGCCCGCCTCAATACGATTCACAATCTCTATTTTTATCAGTCGCTGATGCGTACAATGCGGACAGCCTTGGCCGCCGGCCGGTTCGCCGACTTCGCCCGGCCGTTTTTGGCCGACCCGGAGCCGGCCGCGGACGCCGAGGCTGCACCGTCCGAAAAAGGGGAAGCGCTATGGGAAGTCTAGCCTATGCCCAAGAGGGAGCCGCCGCTGCCGGCCCCGGTCCGTTGGTCCAGTTTCTGCCCCTGCTGCTGGTCTTTGCGGTGTTTTATTTTCTGTTGATCCGACCTCAGCAACAAAAGGCCAAAGCCCATAAAGCCATGCTGGGGAATCTGAAACGCAACGACGAAGTTGTCACGGCCGGGGGCTTGCACGGGAAAATCGTCGAAATCGGAGAGACCGATGTCAGGCTCGAAATTGCGTCCAATGTCCGCGTCCGGATTGACCGTTCGCGGATTGAAACCCTGCTGGACGGCAAAGCCAGAAAAGACTCCAAAGAAGGCCGGGGCGGGAAGGAGAAGGGATGACCAGCATCGGGTATCGGATCGCTCTGGTTGCCGGTCTGACCGTATGGGCGCTCGTCTATCTGATGCCCTCGCTGACGGCTGTGCCCGGCTGGTGGCGCACCATACTCCCCACCAGCCAGATCCGGCTGGGACTCGATCTGCGGGGAGGCACCCATCTTCTGCTGGAGATCGACCTGGACGAGGCGCTCAGGAACAATCTCGACCGGACCATTGCCGAGATTCAGCGCGCCTTTGACGACGCGTCGATTCGTGGAGTGACCCTCAGCCGTGATAATCACACGCTGCGTCTGCGGGCGCCCGACCAGGACACCAGAAATCAGGTCCAGACCGTGCTGTCCGAGCAGTTTCCCAATCTGGTGCAGACGCCGGCCGGAGATGGCCAGATGACGTTGGTCTATGACAGCCGTCAGGTCCGCACCTTGCACGAATACGCCATCGATCAGACGCTTGAGACGCTACGCAACCGGATTGACCAGTTCGGGGTGACCGAGCCGATTGTCCAGCGCCAGACCGACCAGTTCAGCGGAGAGGAACAGGTTGTCGTCCAGCTGCCCGGCATCCAGGACGCCGCGCGGGCCAAACGGCTCATCGGTCAGACTGCGGTGCTGGAGTTCAAGCTGGTAGCCGATGCCAGCGCGCAGGGGGCGGGTACCGTCACCCTGCGCGGACAGGATCGCGATCCGCTCTCGGGCGAGGTGATTACCTCCGAGTATACGCTTGAGGAACGGACCTTGATGACCGGGGAGGCGGTTGCCGACGCGCGGGTGCGTCCCAGCGTTGATATCGAGGGACCGTACGTTGAGTTGGTGCTGAGCAGCACCGGCTCCCGGGTGTTTGAAGAAATCACGGGCGCCAATGTCGGGCGCCAACTGGCCATCATTCTTGACAATACCGTGTACTCGGCGCCCCGTATCAATGAACGCATCGGCGGCGGCCGGGCCGCGATCACGGGCAGCTTTGATATCAAAGAAGCCCGTGACTTGGCCATTGTCCTGCGGGCCGGAGCGCTGCCGGCCCCGGTCACTATTGCCGAAGAGCGAACTGTCGGTCCTTCGCTCGGTCAGGACTCCATCCGCCAGGGGGTGCGCTCCTTCATTATCGGCGGGATCATCGTGGTCGTGTTCATGATCATTTACTACAGGCTGGCCGGGGTGCTGACCGATGTTGCGGTGGGGCTCAATATTCTGTACCTGCTGGCCGCCCTGGCCATGTTTGAGGCTACCCTGACCCTGCCCGGCATTGCCGGGATCATTCTGACGGTCGGCATGGCGGTTGATGCCAATGTGCTGATCAACGAGCGGATGCGGGAGGAACTGCGGCGCGGCAAGAGCGCCCGGGCCGCAGTCGAGTCCGGCTATGAAAACGCCCGTCCGGCGATCCTGGACTCCAATATCACGACCTTTCTGTCCGGCTTGATTCTGTTCCAGTTTGGCTCGGGACCGATCCGCGGCTTTGCCGTCACGCTGTGCATCGGGATTGTGAGTACCGTCTTTACTGCGGTAGTGGTGACCCGGATAGTCTACGACTATTTCTTATCCAGGCGTCGCCTGGTGGAGCTGAGTGTCTAGATGGAGCTGATCAGACCCGGAACCGATATCGACTTTCTGCGCTATTCCAAAATAGCCGCCGTCTTTTCCAGCCTGCTGGTCCTGATCGGTCTGGCCACCTTCTTTGTCCGGGGTGGGCTGACCTATGGGGTCGATTTTGCCGGTGGGACGATCGTACACGTGAAGTTCAGCGATCCGCCCACGATTGCCGAAGTCCGCCAAGTGCTGTCCGCAACCGATATCCAGGATCTGTCGGTGCAGGATTTCGGCCTGTCTGGAGATGAGTTTCTGATCCGTATGGCGGAGCCCGAGACGGATATCGGCACGGACGAGGACCAGACCAGCCCCTCCGTCCAGGTCCAGGACACTCTCAAGGATTACTTTGGCGAGCGCCTGCTGCCCGTCCAGCGGGTAGAAACGGTCGGGCCCAAAGTCGGACGGAATCTGCGTACCCGGGGCATTCTGAGCGTTCTGTTTGCAGCCCTGGTCATGGGCACCTATATTGCCTTTCGGTTCCAGCTCAGCTTCGGCATTGGCGCGGCGGTGGCGCTGTTTCATGACGTGCTCATCACCGCGACCGCGCTGCTGCTGATGGATGTGGAGTTCGACCTGCCGATTGTCGCCGCCTTTCTGACCGTCATCGGCTATTCGGTCAACGACACGGTGGTGGTATGTGACCGCATTCGGGAGAATCAGCGCAAGATGCGCCGCGAGACCCTGGCGACGATTATTCAGCGCAGTATCAACGAGATGCTCAGCCGGACGCTGATTACCTCCGGAACAACCTTGATGGTCCTTCTGGCCCTGTATTTCTTGGGCGGGTCGGTCATCAACGGCTTTGCCTTCGTTCTGCTGGTCGGTTTCACGATTGGCACCTACTCCTCGATCTATGTAGCCAGCCCGATTGTTCTGCTGTGGAGCGGGGAGGGCAGACGGCGCTGAGGCCGTCCCTCTGTCTTGGATGTGGACTGGCGTGTGCCGCTCCGGGCACGGGACCTCACAGCGACTCCTCCCGGTATGGCCTCAGAGGCGTGCAAGTTCTTGTCTCCATTGACGATATGGCAGGGGTATGGTATACCCCGCGCCTTAATGCAGGGGAGAGTTGTCGCTGGGACAGGGAGGGAGCAGTGAGTTCTGGGCAGAAAGCAGGGGTGCTGAAAAATCCTCATGAGAGTAAGATGTACTCTCGTTTCTCCCATTTTTATGATCGGATTTTTACACGACTTTTCACCGAGCGGATCGTGAATGCGGTTCAGGCCCTGAATATCCGGCCGGGGGCAAGGGTGCTTGAGGTCGGTGTTGGAACCGGGCTGTCGCTGGCCGCCTATCCCGCCCACTGTGAGGTGACGGGCATTGATCTGGCACCCGATATGCTGGAGCGGGCGCGGGAAAAAGCCTTTGATAACGGCTGGCGTCATATCCAGCTCAGGGAAATGGACGCCCTCAACCTCGATTTTCCGGATAATACGTTTGATTACGTGACCTCATTCCACGTCATCAGCGTCGTGCCTGACCCGGTTCGCATGATGAAGGAAATCCATCGGGTGTGTAAGCCCGATGGCAAGGTCGTCATCATCAACCATTTTCGGACCACCAAACCCGTGCTGGGGCCGATTGTCGGTGCGCTTGACCCGCTCACCCGGCGTCTGGGCTGGAGCGCGTCGCTGCGCCTGACGCAGGCTTTTGACGGCGTGCCGATCCGGATTGAACAGCGGTTTAAAACGTCTCCGCTGTCGCTGTTTACCATTGTTGTGGCCAAGAATGAGAAGCAGACCCGCAACGGGCACCAGATCCCAAACAACGGGGCGGGCCATCCGTCGCAGACGGGCGAACCGCTACTTCGCCCGTGACAGATAGTTTCCTGTCTCGGTATCGACTCTGACGGTTTCCCCAATTTCAATAAAACCGGGTACGCGAACGACCAGACCGGTTTCGGTCGTGGCCGGTTTGAGTTCATTGTTGACGGTTGCGCCCTTGAGAGAGGGGGGCGTGTCCTCAACCCTGAGGTCTACGGTCTTGGGCAGAGAAATGCCGACCGGCTGGCCGTTATGCAGATCAACCTTGATCATCAGATTGGGGGTCAGGAATTGGACCGCTTGGCCCAGGCTGTCTTGTGACAGCTCTAGCTGTTCATAGCTCTGGGCATTCATGAAATGGTAGGTCCCGCCCGATTCATACAGGTACTGCATGTCTTGCTGGTCGAGCGTCGCCCGCTCGATTTTGTCGTCTGAGCGAAACTTGTTTTCCGTCTGCAGACCGGTGCGCAGGTTGCGCAGCTTGGTCTGGACAAAGCCACGCTTATTGCCGGGAGTGACGTGTATCAATTCCATAACACGGTGGAGGTCGTCGCGATACACGATCAGCGTTCCCACTCGCAGCTGTGTGGCCTGTACGAACATAGAAGGTCCTCCGTTGAGACAGATCTCAGTGCAGCTGATCTTCGGGCGGCGCCGGAGGGGCAAAAATCGGTGACCCGTGGTGATGGACCATGAACCATGCGCCGGCCCGCTTTTCAAAGACATTGGTGCTTAATACCTGGGAGCGGGAGCCGCCACCCGGTCCGCTCGATTCGAGGTTTTCGATCAACACCACCCAGGCCAAGTCGCCCAGCACCTCGACTCGGACATCGCTCAGATTGAACCGCATCGACTCCGTATTGGTAAAAATCCGCTCCCAGCTCGCCATCACCGGTCCCCAGCCGCACAGCAGCGGCCAGCCCGGATGGACGCATTTGATATAGCTTTCCTGCAGCCACATCTTTTCCATCTCACGTAGCTCCAGCGTCTCAAAGGCTTGATAGAAGGCCCGGTTGGCGGCCAGCACGGCGGCGGTGTCGTTCATAGTGTTTCCCTCGGTACGGTGTGTTCTCTGGCCTAGCCTAAAAGAGTGGGGGGTGGCAAGCCCATGCTCTTGTTTTTAATGTCTTTTTCCTGTCATACTGCTCGTATAGATTCTGCGATCGTTTGCATCAGGAGGCGTTAGGAGTGGATTTACCTCGGTGTCGGAAATGCAGTCAGGGCATACTCGTGCCTCTGTCTGACTTCGGGCCACGTGGCGCATCGCTCGAATACAAGGTCTGGGTATGTATTCAGCCGAAATGCGGATTCACCATCCGTATTGATAAGGGTGTGGTCGTGTACGGTTATAAAGTTTACGAGGAGCGACGCCGGATCAGCGACTATTAGGCCAGGCGGAGCCGCCGTCGGGTAGGCGGGTTCCGGGATCTTCGGTCAGTCTTGCGCGGGTGCTCCGAACCGGTGTATACGAACACAGTCGATCAGAGGTGATACGGTGAAACAGGCACTCCACGGGGTCAAGGTTCTGGACTTGACCCAGGTCATGGCAGGGCCGTTCTGTACCCTGCTATTGGGCGATCTTGGCGCCGATGTGGTCAAGATCGAGCCACCCAGCGGGGATTCTACGCGCGGCATGGGCGGACGCCAGGGGACTGAGAGCACGGCATTCTGGGCCATGAATCGCAACAAGCGCGGCATGGTCCTCAACCTCAAACATCCCCAGGCCCAGGAACTCGCCCGCAGGCTGGCGGCCTGGACCGACATTTGGGTCGAGAACTATCGCCCCGGTGTCATGGACGCCTTTGGCCTGAGCTACGCCGACCTGCGCCAGATCAACCCGGGCCTGATCTATGCCTCGGTGTCGGGCTTTGGGGCAACCGGGCCGTATGCCAAAAAAGGAGGCTTCGACCTCGTTGCCCAAGGCATGTCGGGCATCATGTCGGTAACTGGAGAAGAGGGCCGGCCGCCCGTCAAATGCGGCGTGCCGATCACCGATCTGGGGGCAGCACTGTTTGCCACCCAGGCGATTCTGGCCGCCTACATTCACCGCCAAAACACGGGCCAGGGACAGTATATCGACACCTCGCTGCTCGAAGCCGGGATCGCGCTTTCCATCTGGGAATCGACCCAGTATTTCACCCGGGGCGAAATCCCCGAACCCATGGGCTCGGCCCACCGCCTGTCCGCGCCATATCAAGCCATCAAGTGCGCGGACGGCTACATCAATCTTGGCGCGGCCAACACCCGCACCTGGCAGCGTTTTGCCCACGCTATCGGTCGTCCTGAGCTGCTTGAGCGACCGGAGTACGAAAACGAGCGCCAGCGGGTCCTCAACCGCCACCTGCTGACTCGGGATATCGAGGACGTGACTAGCATTAAGTCCCGCGCTCACTGGCTGGCCGTACTCGAAGAAGCCGGCGTGCCGTGCGGGCCCATCCTCGACTACGCCGAGGTCTTCAACGACCCGCATATTCAGGCCCGCGGCATGGTTCAGGAGATGGACCATCCGGTCGGCGGCAAGATCCAGGTACTCGGCCCGGCAGTAAAACTGTCCGAGACCCCGGCCCGTCTCACCCGGCGTTCGCCGCTGTTTGGCGAACACACGGCTGAGCTGATGCGTGAGCTGGGCTATGCGGACGCCGAGATTCGGGAGCTGAGCGAGGCCGGTGCGGTGGTGCTGGGCGAGGCGGAACAGGCTGCAGATTAGTGCCCGGCCAATATCTGGGCGCCATAAATAAACACCACACCGGCCAGCGTTGCGACGGGCAGCAGACGGGAGTGGCTGGCATCATGGGCGGCCGGCAGCAGACTGCTCGCGCCAAGATACAGAAACACGCCGGCAAACCAGCCTAGCATCAAGGCCAGCTGCGGGGTGGCCAGCGTCACATAGGTTTGGAGCCACACACCAAACAGGGGGGCTATGGCGGTCAGAGCCAACATGCCCGTCGTCGCGCGGGTTGAGTGTTGGGTGCCTAACATCAGGCCCGCCACGCTGGCACCGTCGGCCAGTTTATGCAGGGTCACCCCAAGCGCGATGGCCCAGCCGACGTGGTCATGAATATGAAAGCCTTTGCCGATGGCAAACCCGTCAATCAGGCTGTGAACCATGATGCCGAAGGCGCCCAGCACGCCGGCATGGGGGGCGTGGGCGTGATGGGCTTCCCGCTCCTCAGGCGTTTCTCGATGGTGGGTCGCATATTCAAGCACGTAGAAACACAAGAAGCCGCATACGCAGGCGAGCCGGAGGTGATAGGCCTGGAGAGCGCTATCGGTCGAAGCCAGGAGCGCCAAGGCGTCGGGCAGGATTTCCATCAGGGCTCCGGCCATCAGGGCTCCGGCGCAGAAGGCGAACAAGACCCCCTGGTAGGATCGGAAACGCAGGGCAAGCAGCCCGCCGCCCAGGGTGATGACACACGTGGCACCGGCAATCCAGAAGGCAATCATAAGCGGGGCCAGGGTACACTACTGCGACCGAGTTGTAAGTGGGGGGGAGGCAGGCGTCATTCCGAGTTTTGTCAGGGTGGCGTAAACAGCCCTTCTCTGCCCTCTTTGATCAGCCAGGGCAGCATGCCTAAGGCGGCGACCGGATCGGCCCACCACCAGTCCAGCGCCGCATTGGCACCCAAACCGAGCAGTAGCGTCAGCGACAGGTATGAGCAGGCCAGGGTTTCTTTTGCCTCGGCACGCAGAGCCCGACTGCCGACAACCGCCGCCGCCCGCAGCTTGCCAAACGACACCAGCGGCATAATCGTCAGCGACAGGCAGGCCAGGATGATACCGATGGGGCTTGCGTCAGGAGCTGCCTGGCGCCACAACATCCAGCTGGCTTGGCCGAGCACATACACGGCCAGAGCGATAAACGAGGCTCCCACAAACTGGTGTACCCGGCGGTCTGCGCGGGCAACGCGTTCTGCGGTGACGCCCTGCATCTCAAGCCTCAAGCGCCACAACAAGATCCCGCCAGCGCTAATCTCAATCAGGCTGTTCAGACCAAACTCGATCAGCGCGATGCTTGCCGCCCGGCTGCCGGCCCACAGCGCAATCACCGCTTCGGCGATGTTATACAGCATGGTCGCAATGACCAAGCCGAGGCCAATCCGCAGCCAGCGGTGGGGGGGCGCGCGATGGGGCATCATACCCCGTCCTTGCCGCTCGACCTGCTCATCCCGTCTAGCGAGCCCTGAGCCAGCGAAACAGCCACGCACCCACCACAAGCCCGGACAGACACGCCGCCGCCATCTGCCCGGGCGGGTAGTCGTAGTGGTTGGCCAGAACAAAGGCCAGCACGCCTGTGAGCAGCGACACGGCCGGGGCGACTACGAACAGATGCCGGGTTTCCCGGCACACATTTTTGGCCACCAGGGCGGGCAGGACCAGGCTGGCAAAGCTGAACACCACGCCGGAGACATGAATGGAGAACCCGACAATCAGCCCCAGCCAGACCGCAAGCAGACGATTCCACACGTCTACCCGTAAGCCGACTGCCCGGGCCATGGCAGGATCGAGAATCAGCAGCAGGGCCTGACGGGCATACACAAACAGCAGCGTGGCGGTGACCAGGAACATGGCGGCAAAAATCCAGACATCGGTTTGCCTGGCGCCGATGATGGTGCTGGCCGACAGGCGGTTGATTTCTTCGGTGCCAATCGGGCTATGGGCCATCAGCAGGATGGACAGGCTGAGCGAGACGAGGAAGACCCAGCCGGTGATGGCTTCGTGGGTTTCCCGGCCGCTGCCCCGGCTGCCGGTAGTCGTCAGCAGTGCTGCCAGCACGGCAAACACGCCGCCCATTGTCGAGTGGAACAAGTCGGAGTGCCACCAGCTGTGAGGGTCCTGGCTGACAGCGCTGCCCAGCCACAGACCAACGGCGATGCCCAGCATGGACGCCTGGGAGACGGCCGCGCCGATAAAGATCTGATCGCGGGCAACAACCAGGACGCCGAGCAGGGACAGCAGGAGACCGATGAACCACCCGGACAGATACGCGTGTTGAAACAGCGACCACGAATCGAAAAAGTTTTCGATCATTCCGGATTTCCATCCGTGGACGGGGGTGCTGAGCCCGTCTCCGAGCGGCCCGGCAAAGCCTGAGAGCGTTTCGGGAAATCGTCCTGTTCCAAAAGACGCGCCGCCGTGCCCGTCAGCCCGGACATCTAAGTGTAGACCCGGTCGAGGAGCCAGCGGTCCAACGCAGCGCCAGGCGCCGTCAGCCCGGATACCTGGCCGAATACCCGTTCGAGATTCTGATCGGTGAGCACCTGGTCGCGCGGACCGGACACCAGCGTGCCACCGGTGAGCAGCCCAATATGGGTCGCACAGCGGGACGCAATATTCATTTTATGGGTAACGAACAGGATGGTGTTGCGCTCCTCGGCGTGCAGGGCGGCCAGAGTCTGGACGAAAGTGTCTTCCATGGCCAGGTCAAGATTCGCCGTCGGCTCATCCAGAATCAGAATCGTCGGGCGACGGACCAGGGCTCGCGCGACCAGGACGCGCCGCCGCTGCCCGCCGGACAGCGACCAGTAGTCCTCGTCCGCCAGATCTGCCAGACCCATCTTGTCCAAGGCCCAGGCCAGGCGCTCGTCTTGTTGGTGTCGAGTCGGGCGGATACCGACCAGTCCCAGCAGGATAAATTCGCGGGCCGTCATCGGCAGGCTGGGGTTGACCTCGCAGTCTTGGGGGACAAAGCCGATCCGCTCGCGACAACCCAGCTCTGGATGAAACTGAAGCCGTCCGGCCTGGGCCTGAAGCAGGCCCAGCAGGCCGCGCAGCAGCGTGGTTTTTCCGGCTCCGTTCTTGCCCAGGAAACACCAGAACTCCCCCGCTCGGACGGTCAGATTGACGCCGGCGAAGACGGTCTTCGGGCCGTAGCCGAGGGACAAGTCGTGTGTGTGGAGAACAACCTCAGGGCTTTCCATACCTACGCTATACCCTGGTGTTCCGGGTGCTGGCAATCCAGACAGCTGCGGCACAAGTGCCAGTTCAGCGCATGGCTGGCGGCCAGGATCACAGCTCCGGCAACCACCAACAGACTCTCCGAGCGGTCGCCGGCAAACAGCCTGCCGCTGGCAATCAGTGCCGCGGCTACGGCCAAGAGCACCAACACCCGGCCGCTCTTATGCTGCCGGAATCCCCAGCACAGGCTGCCGACTGCCAGGACCAGGGCAGAGCTGAGCAGGACCATTTCCGTCATGTCGTCAGCCAGAAAGCTCAATCCAAATACCGGCAGTGCTGTCAGCAGAAGCGGGGCGGCCAGGCAATGGAGGGCACACGCCAGAGACAGTCCGACCCCAATCTGGTCAATCCACAGATGAGAGCGGTTGACATCGGCCATGACAAGGTCTGAGGTGGACGTGCGGCTCATGTCGTCCCCCCCAAGGCTGCGGACAGCTGGGTGACGTTATAGTCGATCATATCGAGATACTGCTCCGTGCCGGGTCGGGCAGCCCCCTTATCGGCCATGTTAACGACGGCTGCTCCGGTGTTGCTGGCGACAAACTCGGCATAGCGGGGATCGTAATACACGGTCGCCAGCACGACTCTGATCTCCCTCGCCCGCATCAGCTCGATAACGCGTTGCAGGTGACTGGTGGTCGGTGGAATACCAGGCCGGGGTTCGAGAAACTGGACCAGATTCAGCCCGAAGAACTGGGTAAAATAGGGCCATGAATTGTGATCTGCGACGACGTTTGCCCCGAAGTAGGGCTGCATCAGCCCTAACCAGCCCCCGAGCAGGGACGCCTGGTTTTGGCTGTTGAGGAACTGGGTCAACCGCCCGCGTTCGGCCAGGATGGCCAACTTCTCAAAGTCGTAGGTGTTGAACAGCGCTTCTCCGACCAGGGCGATGCCGAGACGACGCCGAAAATCCTGGTAGCGCTGGGCAAAATCTTGACTGCTGCCGGGACGGATAGCCGACAGCCGGTCGCGGAGCAGACCGGCGACTCGCAGACCGTTCATCGGGCTCAGCAAATAATGGGGATTGCCGAGGGGGTGGATGTCGCCCATAGAGCGATCAACCGTCACGGTCGGAACCTCGAGCGGGGCGACCGCAACCGAGGTGTCGATATATCCCTGTCCTCCGGTCTGCACGCGGGCGTTACGCGAATTGAGCAGCAGGGGCGGCGCCCAGCCGACTTCCAGGTCAAAGCCCGTCTGGACATAGGCGTCGCACTGGCTCAAGGCTTTGATGAAGCTCGGCTTGGGGACAACAAAGTGGGCGTCTTCCGTGCCTTTGGCAAACACGGTGACTTCCACCTGATCGCCACCGATTTCTTGGACCAGGCTCCCCAGCTCGGGCACGGTTGCGCACACCTTGAGCGCCTGGCCGTGGGCGAGTGTCGTGAAAAAGAGGCTCAAGGCCGAGCTCAAAACAATGAATCCGTATTTCATATGTGTCAGCATAAGAAGTTCCTTCTCTGTCTCAGCTCACTGAGCAAGGTCCAGCGCCTAGAAATTATGCGCCGGATGCGCCCCGTACAGCCACTCGAAACCGAGCCACACGCTGTGGGCGCTGCCGTCGAGATGCGAGGCGTCATCGAAGTTGTACTGCAAGCGGATGCGTGAGAATTCTGACGGTCGCCAGGCCAGGAGGGGCGAGAAGCGGTGACGGTTGTCCCGAAACGGATCGTTCCGTCGGCCGCCAAAGCTGCGTCCGCTGCCGCCCGCATACTCATAGCGTAGCCCGGCTGCCCAGCCCCACTTGAAACCGTATAGCAGCTGGGTGTACAAGCCCCAGTCTTTCAAGGTCCGGCTGTAGAGGCTGCTTTCATCGCCATCTTCGGTCTGGCCGGTAAAGCGGTCGGCGTGAAAATCGCGCTTCATCAGCTCGGTCTGCCAGGTCAGAGAAGGCCAGCCCCGGAAGCTGCCGGTCGGATTCCAGCGCCACCTCATATCCAGGCCATAAATCCAGGTATCGGCGTCATCTCCGGTCGCGTTTGGTCCATACAGACCCGAAAGGCCAAACGTCCCGGTAATGTCGTCGGTCAGATCGATCGAGTTGTTCCAGCGCGTCAGATACACAAAATCGCCAAAGCCTTTGAAGACATTCTTGCCACCCCGCGGCCGACCGCCAATCAGGGCGCCGACAAAGGCTGCCTCGGCGTGCATGTCTTCGTGGTCGTCTTCGTCCTCATGGCCGAGTTCGTCCTCGTGCATGTCTTCGTCTTCGTGGTCCTCTTCGTGACCATTGAGCGCCATGTCGTGGTCGTCCTCGTGCATGTCTTCGTCTTCGTGGCCGTCTTCATCCTCATGCCCGGCCTCCTCTTCGTGGGCATGGCCGCCGCCGGCATGGGTGTGCCGATCACCCCGGAAGCTCGTCATATTGATCCCGTTGGCGTTTTGCATGCCGAAGTGCAGCTCCGAGAACCACGGGGTCGGCGCAATCCATGAGGCCCGAAGGCCGGTCTGACGCATGCCGTCGCCGCCAAACAGTCGCGAGTTGATGACCGGCTGGTCCATCCAGTCCCACTGATGGGGATGCTGTGGGTTGATGAGGCCAAATTCGGTATAAAAGTGGCCGACTTCGAGTTGGAGATTGTAGGGCAGGGAGGTGGTCGTCAGAAAGGCTTCCTCCAACTCGACGATCGTTTCCCCCTCGACCGGGTCGATCGCGGTGGTCAAGATCATGTCGCCCCGAAAATACGGGTCCACCGCTCCTGCCAGGGAAATTTCGGCCTGACCCAGGGTGAAGCCGCGTCGGTTCGGATCGTGCGCCCCGCCCTGGATGGTCGACAGGGCGGCGTCTCTTTCGCTCGAACCACCGGCGTAGAACAAGACATCGGCCGCTACATCAATCAGACGCAACTGCGCCCCACCGCCCAAGGGTCGCGACCACAGACCCTCCGGTCGTGCCGCCGTGAGCAGCGGCTGGCGGCCTGCGGCCTGGCTCTCCTGGATGGCTCTGTCGAGCGGGGACTCCAGTTGGGCGGCAAAAGCCTCAGCCTGTCGCTTGCGGACCGCTTCGACCTGTTGCTGGACGCGTTCCTCGCTGGCGGTAGTGTCATCCTGCATCTTGAGCATCGTCTTTTGCAGCTGCTGTACGGTCTCCTGGAGGCTTTGAACCTGCTCCCTGAGGGCTTCTACCTCAGACGAATCATCGGCCCGCACACTTGCAGCGGCGAGCAAACTGCCTCCCAGAAGGGCGGCTCCACAAACGAGTTGGCACAATAGGCTGGTATACGTACTCCTCATCATGATCGTCCTGTTTCTGTCCTGTCTCTGCGACAGAGGTATGGGTGAGGCAACGCGTAGCCGCGGGCCGGTGGTGTCAGCACCTGGGTTTGTTTCTCGTCCCAGTAGAAGGTGCTGATACACACTGAGCCCAGCTTGGCACCTCACAAGTGTAAGCCGGTGGCGACATGCAGTCGCGGGACAGCCGCAACCGAAGCCTGCGCTCAGGCGAGCGTTTATGACGCAACAGGTGGGGCGCGTGGACTACCGGAGCGGTGATGAGCGGCCACAGCGTATTGCTCGGTCGTGTTGGAGAGACACACGCTGGTGGACAGATAGGCGGCAGCAGTCGGGAGGTGGGCGAGCAGGGCAGGGCTCTGCCCTCCGATCACACACAGCACACACTCCTGTTGGGCCAGACTGCCGACAGCCTGGCTGTGAATATGAGCGGCGGTGGCGGCAGACACACACAACAGGGCGAGCAGGCTCAGCAGTGCGAACCCTTTCTGCCATAATCTTGTGAACCGTTTCTGATGCATGGATACTGTTGCAACTCTATAGCAAGTATTGTTGGTGTCAAGAGGCTTGAAGCCAACAAGCGCCCTCTTGCGAGCGCTGGGCGAGGTGTGACACAACCGGCACACAAAAGAAAGGAGCGAGTGATGCCAGACTCACAGTTTGACCAAGCAAAAGCCGAGGCATTTTCCAAAAAGATGCTCGGTATCCTCAACGACGCCAGCGTGGCCCAGATGATGGTCATCGGCCACCAGGTCGGCCTCTTTGACACGCTGGCCGGCTTAGCCCCATCCACGAGTGAGCAGATCGCACAGGCAAGTAGCCTGAACGAGCGCTACGTGCGCGAGTGGCTCGGTGCCATGGTGACCGGCCGGATTGTGGACTATGACCCGGTAGACAAAACGTATCGGCTCCCGCCCGAGCACGCCGCCGCCATCACCCGGGCAGCCGGACCGAGAAACCTGGCGCTGATGATGCAAATGATCCCGATGGTGGCCAGGGTTCAGCAGGGCATCGTTGATAGTTTTCGTGCCGGGGGTGGGGTGCCGTATTCGGCCTACGGGGACTTTCATAAGCTGATGGCCGAGATGAGCGGGGCCGTGCACGATATGTCGCTCGTTGACATCACCCTGCCGCTCATCTCCCAGCTGGTCGATCGTTTACGCGCTGGCATCGACGTTCTCGATGTCGGGTGTGGAAGCGGTCATGCGGTGAATCTGATGGCCAGAGCGTTTCCGCACAGCCGCTTTAGCGGCTACGATTTCTCGCAGGAAGGCGTTGCTGCGGGCCAGACGGAAGCGCAAGAGTGGGGCCTCACCAACACCGAGTTTGCCGTTAGGGACGCGGCCGAATTGGGCGATGTGAGTCTGTACGACTTTATTACCGCTTTCGACTCTATCCACGACCAGGCGCAGCCCCGGGCTGTGCTCAGGGGTATTGCCGAGGCCCTGCGGCCCGACGGCACGTTTCTGATGGTGGACGTCAACAGCTCAAGCCATTTAGAGGAGAACCTCGACCACGTCTTGGGACCGATGATGTACACCGTCTCGTGTATGCATTGAATGTCCGTCTCTTTGGCCCTCCGTGGTGAGGGTCTCGGGGCAATGTGGGGCAAACACAAGGCCTTGGAGCTGTTGAGCGAGGCGGGGTTTCACCAGGTTACGGTAAAAAATGTCAAACAGGATATGCTGAACAATTACTACATCTGTACCAAGGGCTAGAGGGGATGTCGTCAGCGAACGGGCGGGTACTCGTGGCGCAGGATCTCGATGTCACGCATCACCCGCTCAACCACAGCTGTCTCATCGCCCCGATAGTAGGCGCGAATACGGAACTCGGGGTCAACCAGCACGAAACGGTCGCTGTGGACGATTTGTTCGAGCCGTTTGGGCTGCCCGTGGCTTGTATGAGACCCCTCTGGAGGGGCGTTCATCATCGCCAGTTGAAAACCGTCCCGGACCAAGGGCTGGACGACGCTCAACTCGCCGGTCAGAAAAACCCAGCGGCTGGCGTCTGCGCTGTATCTGTCGGCGTAGCCGCTGAGCCGCTGCGGCGTGTCCCACTCCGGGTCAACACTGAAAGAGACCAGCCGAATCGAGGGCTGGTCGGTTTCTTCGAGCCTGGTTTGCAGTTGTGCCATCCGGCTTGACAGCAGGGGACACACGCCCGGACAGCGGGTAAACACAAAGTTGGCGACCCAGATACGACCGAAAGCCTGACCACTGTGGGCCAGCAGACGAAAGTCCGGCACAGTCTGGTGGACCGGCAAGCGGTCTGGTGAGCCGGGCTGCGATGTGGTATCAAAGGCCCGCCAGAGCAGGACGCCGCTCATCCCCAGCAGGATAACGAACAAGAGCCGCCAGACGACTCTCAGGACGGTGAGTGGATTGGAGGCGGTACGCGCGTTCGATGCGCTCATGATGAAGTTTCCCGCACTGTCTATCCGCCAAAGGGATACGGAAGCAAATGCTCCTCGGCCCGTAGGTCGTGAATTGACGCACAGCCCAGGAGTCGCAGCGTATCCTCGGTCTCTTTTTTCAGGATGGCGAATGCCTTGCGCACGCCGGCCTCGCCACCGGCGCCGAGACCGTAGATATACGCCCGCCCGGCCAGCACGGCATCGGCCCCATGGGCCAGGGCAATGACGACGTCTGCGCCGGAACGAATGCCGCCGTCCAGCAGGATCGTCATCTCCGAGCCGC
>JAGWBB010000032.1:0-44758 GCA_021296095.1 Desulfurellaceae bacterium
CGATGGTCGAACGCTGCGTAAGCCCCTCGGTCACCTGCCGTTTGATATTCTCGGCGCTGCGGTAACGGACGGGTCGATACATATAGCCGGCCGCACAAAAACGGCAGCCCCACTCGCAGCCCCGGCTGGTTTCGACCAGATACATGTCGCCAAAGACCGCTTCCGTATTCAGGAGCTGCGAGCGGGTCGGATAGGCGTCTAAGTCCCGGACCAGGCGCCGTTGCACGACAGGCTTTCCGGGGCCGCTGTAGTCGAGCCGGGTCAAACGTCCGGCGTCGTCATAGGAGGGCCTGAACTGGGTCGGCAGGTAGGCGCCGTCCAGGGCGCTCAGGCGCTCGAGCCGCTCGGCCCGGCTCAGACCTGCCGTCCGGAGTTGGTCGTAGCGCTCCAGGAACTCCGGAATCATTTCCTCGCCCTCGCCGATCAAAAACAGGTCGATAAAATCGGCGACCGGTTCGGGGTTGAGAAAGGTGGCCGGCCCACCGGCAATGACCAGCGGATGCCGGTCCTGGCGCTCGGCGGCCAAGAGCGGCAGATGGGCGGCGGCCAGGATATCGAGAATATGGAGATAATCGGTTTCAAAAGACACGGAGAAGGCCAGCAACTCGAAGTCGGCCAGGGGCCGCTGGTTCTCCAGGGAGGCGAGCGGGGTGCGGGTGCGGTTCAGCGCAACGGCTTCGTCCGGGTCGGGCAGAAAAGCCCGCTCGCAGCGGCAATGGGAATCCTGAGAGAAAATTCGGTAGGCAGCCTGAAAACCGAGGTTGGCCATCCCAACCGCGTAGCGGTTGGGATAAATCAGACACACGGGCGACTCACCGTCCGGGCCGGCCGAAAACAGCCGTGTTTCGGCCGCCAGGCGGAGACGGGCGCGCTGTGTCGTCAACCACATGGCACGACACTATCCGCCCGCTGGTGTCGGCGCAAGCCGCGCCCGGCGCAGCGTCTCACTTCGCCTGCTTGCGTAAAAATGCCGGGATATCGTAGCTATCGTTGGCCTCGGCGGCAGGCGGAGTCTCGGCGGTTTCCTCGGCTGTCTTACCGGTCTGCCGCTTCCGCTGCCAGGTCGGCGTATCGAGATCGTCATCAACGAGCGTGCCGAGGTGGACGACCTTGCGCTGACCGGCCGGCGTCCGCAGCCCGCCCTTCACCGAGCTGAGCGCCGGCGGGCGAGTGTCCTGAACCGCAGACTCGGCCTCGTCGAAGCCGGTGGCGATGACGGTAATCGACAGATCCTCTCCCATTGACTCATCAATCACCGCGCCGAAGATGATGTTGGCCTCTTCGTCCGCCTCGTCCTGGATGAGCGTGGCCGCCTCATTGACCTCGTGCAGGGTCATGCTCGGTCCGCCGGTCACATTGATGAGAATGCCTCTCGCCCCACTGATGGAAATATCTTCCAGCAGCGGGCTGGCAATCGCCCGGCGCGAGGCTTCCTCGGCCCGCCCCTCGCCGTTGGCCGTTGCCGCGCCCATGATCGCCATGCCCATCTCGGCCATGATCGTCCGCACATCGGCAAAGTCGAGGTTGATCAGGCCGCCGACCGTAATCAGGTCGGAAATGCCGCGCACCGCCTGAAGCAACACCTCGTCGGCCTTGTGGAAGGCTTCGAGCAGCGGCTGGCTGCGGCTGGCCACGGCCAGCAGCCGCTGATTCGGAATCGAGATCAGGGTATCGACGTTGTCCTTGAGCTCGCGAATCCCCTCTTCGGCCTGGCGCATGCGCCGACGCCCCTCAAACAGGAAGGGTTTGGTCACCACACCAACAGTCAGCGCACCGGTCTCCTTGGCAATACGGGCCGCAACCGGAGCCCCTCCGGTGCCCGTGCCCCCGCCCATACCGGCGGTGATGAAGACCATATCGGCCCCCTGCAGGTATCCGCCGATCTCCTCCTCGCTCTCAATCGTGGAGCGGCGTCCGATCTCGGGATTGGAGCCGGCTCCCAGTCCTTTGGTCAAATCGGTGCCGAGCTGAATCTTGGTCGGCGCCAGATTCATCTGCAGGGCCTGGGCATCGGTGTTGGCAACAATGAAGTCGACGCCGACCAGCCCGGCACTAATCATGGTATTGATGGCATTGCCTCCCGCGCCCCCAATGCCGACGATACGGATCTGCGCCCCATCTCTATCATTCTCCACAAACTCAAGCATCTCACACCTCCTTGCTCAGTTCCTCCCTCGGCGGGAAGTCCATACGCTAAAAAAAATCGCGAATCCACTCCACCACACGTTCCCGGACGCTTTGCCATCCGCGATCCTGACGGAGGGGCCCAATACCGTTCTGATGTCTTTCCTGTACGCTGGCTAAGAGAATCCCCAGACCAGTCGCGTACATGGGACTGGTCTGCGCGTCAATGAGGCCGTCCAGATGGTGCGGCGTCCCGCGTCGGGTCGGCAGTTGAAAAACCCGCTCGGCCAGCTCGGGCATGCCCGCCAAAATGGCTCCGCCGCCGGTCAGCACCAAGCCCGAACCGAGTTTGTCAAGCAGTCCCGTCAGCTCGAGCTGGGCTTTGGTCAGACTGAAGATTTCTTCGGCCCGCGGTTCGATGATTTCCCCCAGCCGGCGCCGCAGCAACTGGACCGGCTCGCGCCCGCCGAGGCGCGCCATCTCAATCGTTTCGCCGGGCAGGATCAGGTCCATCAGCGCACAGCCGTACTGTTGTTTGATCTTTTCCGCCTCGGCCAGCGGCGTACGCAAGCCGACCACCAAATCGTTGGTGATATTATGTCCGCCGACCCGGAGCACCGCCGTATGCTGGGGCACGCCACGGGCAAAGACAATCACGCTCGTTGCCCCGCCGCCGATATCGAGCAGCGCTACCCCCATTTCTTTCTCCTCCGGGGTCAGCACGGCCTCGGCTGCGGCCAGGGCGGTAAAATACAGCCGGCGCACAGACAGACCGGCCCGCTCACAGCACTTGGTGATGGTCTGAACGGCGCTGCTGGACACCGCCACCAGATGGACCGCTGCCTCGAGACGCACGCCGGAGCTGCCAACCGGATTCGTGCCCCTATCCTGGCCGTCGACCAGGAATTCCTGCGGCATGACGTGCAGGATCTCACAGTCGGCGGACAGGGCCCGGGTACGACCCACCTCAATAACCCGACGCAGGTCTTCGTCCTGCACCTCCTGGTTCTCAATAATGACCAAGCCCTGGCTGGTGATCCCCTCGACATAGCCGCCGACAATGCCGCTACTCACTTCATAGATGTCGCAGTTGGCACCGGTCTGGGCTTCCTCGACGGCTTTGCGGATGGTTTGGGCGGTCGTTTCGACATTGAGAATCAGGCCCTTGCGCAAGCCCTGGGACAGGGCGCTGCCGACCCCCAGGATTTCCAACCCTTCGAGGCTCTGGCGGGCCACAATCACCGCGGTTTTGTAGCTCCCAATATCGAGACTCACCAGGAGAGCGGCATCCTTATGCATCGTCTTCTTCTCCCTCGGCAGCTCCCCCGCGGGCCAGCGCTTGGGTGGCAGCCGGAACCGGACGGACCACCACCTGATTACGAAAGCGGGCGTCAAACACGGCCGCTGGCCCATCGACCGGCCAGGTTTCAAGCACCCGCCCAACGCGGGCCAAGTTTTCGGGCCGCGTTTCCCGGCCGACCCGAATCGTTATCTGTCGCCGGGCCAGGAACAGGGTATAGCCCGCGTCCCGCTCCCAGCGAATTTCAGACAACTGTTCCCGCCACAGCCGACTCGCCGCCAACAGCCGCAGGACGCCTCCCAGTGCACGGCGGGCGGTGGGCGCGTCCAGCCACAGGTCGGCCACACCACTGACATAGGGCAGATCGAGTCGGACGGTCGAAAGCTCGGGGTCAAAAAAGTAGCCGCCGTGCCGATCAAGATAGACGAGTTGCGCCCCTTGGACAACGGCGACGGGACGACGCGCCTCGACCCGGATGTGAACGGCGTCGGGCAGTCGGCGTTCGACCCGGGCCTGACGGATCCGGGCCTGGTCGAGAAGCCGGGTTTCGACCTGGCGGCGGTCGACCTCGAAGACCGACATACCGGCGTGGAGACCGCTCCAGCGCCGAATATCGGCCTGTGACAGCCGTCCATCGGTGTGGACGACGATGTGCTGGAGGGCGAAATAGGGCTGGGCGGCGACGAAACGGATCAGCTTTCCCCCCACGATCCACAGGCAGCCCAGCAGGAGGGTGAAGACGAGCAGCCTCCTGCCCCACGGTCGAGCCGAACGCGTTCTTGTTGATGGCGTGGGCGGCGTCGCGCGTTTCACCCCGCCCTCCCCTGGCCGTGGAGACCGGCGCGCTGCAAAATCGCCTCGACCAGCGCTGCGTAGTCCAGCCCAGCGTGGGCGGCAATGCGCGGCAGATAGCTGAGTTCGTGCAGCCCGGGCAAGGAATTGACCTCCAGCACAAAAATCTGTCCGTCTTCGGTCACCCGCGTATCGACCCGGCTATAGCCACCGCAGCCCAGCGCCCGGTGGGCCTCAAGGGCAATCCCAAGCACTTGGTCATACACCGCAGGCGCAAGCGGGGCGGGCATCAGGAACTCCTCTCGGCCGGCCGTGTACTTGACCTCGTAGGAGTGGAATTCTCCCTTGGCAATGACCTCCATCGCTCCCAGCGTGTGCTCGCCCAGAATCCCGACCGTAACTTCGTGGCCGCCGATATACGCCTCGACCAGGCTGGCCGCGTCAAACCGGGACGCCTCGGCCAGGGCCGCCGGCAGATCGGGGCTGGAGCGCACGATACTCACCCCCACACTCGAGCCCTCGGCGCTCGGCTTAACCACAACCGGAAACGACAGCGTGGCGAGCTTCCACTTCGCCGCCCGGGTATCGATCACCTCCCAGGCCGGAGTTGGAATCCCGTGGGTGTGCCATATCCGTTTAGCCATGGGTTTGTTCATGGCCAGCGCGCTGGCCAGGACGCCCGAGCCGGTATATGGGATCCCCAATACCTCCAGGACAGCCTGGACCGTGCCGTCCTCGCCAAACTTTCCGTGCAGGGCGATGAACACCACATCGACCCGGCGCGCCTGGCTCAGCCACCCGCCGTCAGCCTGCACCTCAATGGCGGTCACATCGTAGCCCAGGCCGCGCAGCGCCTCACACACCGCACTACCGGTTCGCAGCGAAATCTCGCGCTCGGCCGACACACCGCCCAGCAGCACGCCGACCGTTTTTCCGCGCCAGCGCGGGCCCTCGGTACTCATGGTCCCTCCTCAGATGCGTGGGCAGCCAGACCCGGTCCTCCCCGGCCCTGCTCCCAGTCTCCGACCAGACGCAGCTCCGGCTCAAGCCACACCTGGTGGGCAGCCCACACTGTGCGCTGTACGTGTTCCATCAGCCGCTTCACCTCGGCCGCCCGCGCGCCACCGGTATTCAGGATGAAATTGGCGTGCTGCTCGGACACCCGCGCCTTCCCGCAGCGGGCGCCTTTCAGTCCGGCCAGCTCGATCAGACGACCGGCATAGGCGCCGGGCGGATTTTTGAACACCGAGCCCGCGTTGGGAGAGCCGTGCGGCTGGCTGGTATGGCGTCGTGTCTGCGCCCGGCGCATTGCCGAGCCGAGCCGGGCCGGCTCCTGAGGGTACAGGCGAAAACCGATCTCGGCCACAATGAAGTCGGATGGCAGCGCGGTGCGACGATAGCCAAAGCCGAGTTGCTCTGCCGACAGACACACCACCCGAGCGGCACGATCAACACCCCGAATCATTTCCACAACCTGACTCAACTCCCCACCAAAAGCGCCGGCATTCATCAGCAGCCCGCCGCCCACACTGCCGGGAATGCCCTCGGCGAACGTCACCCCGGCATAGCCCTTGGCCACGGCTTCGCGGACAAAGCGACCCAGCGAACGTCCAGCGCCAACCCGCACCCGCCGCTCGGTCCGGTCGGCCCCGGACTCGCTCCACCGGCTATAATTAAACCCCTTGCCGAGCTTGACTACAACACCGCGGATACCCGCATCGCTGACCAGGAGATTGCTGCCTCCGCCCAGGATGAACAGCGGCAGCCCTTCGGTTCTGACCAGCCCGACTACGGCTTGGAGTTCGGCCAGGCTGTGGGGTTCGACAAAGATGTCGGCCGGACCGCCAATCCGAAAAGACGTATAGCGGGCCAGTATGACATCGCGACGGACCTGGCAGACCTGGTCGCTCAGCAGCCGCAGCAGCCGGTTTTTCCGTTCAGCCTGCACCCGTCCCCCTCTTTTGCAGCAGCGCCAGCAGCTCGTCCCCGGTCCGGTGGATATCCCCGGCGCCCAGGGTCATGACCATGTCACCCGGCCGGACGCAGTCGAGAGCCGCCCGGGCCAGCCCCTCCCGGTCGGCAACAAAACGGACCTCGGTATGACCGCGCTGGTGCAGCGCCCGATACAGCCGATGGCCCGACACGTCGGCCCGCGGCTCCTCACCGGCCGGGTAGATCTCGGTCAGCAAGACCGTGTCGGCATCATCAAAAGCGGACAGAAACTCGTCAAACAGAGCCTGGGTGCGCGAATAGCGGTGGGGCTGAAACACTGCCACCAGGCGCCGCGCCGGGTCGGCCTGGCAGCTGCCCTCACGGGCCGCCCGCAGAGTCGCCCGCAGCTCCTCGGGGTGGTGCGCATAGTCGTCAACAACCAGCACCCCAGCGGCCTCGCCCTTGACCTCAAAACGGCGCTGAATGCCGTCAAAGCCGGTCAGGGCGTGCTGCACGCAGGCAAACGGGATCCCCAACTCCCGCGCCACCGCTACCGCGGCCAGGGCGTTGAGCGCAGAGTGGCGGCCCGGCAGCTTGAGGTGTAGAGGTCCCAATCGCTCGTCGCCGGCCCAGACCTCACAACGGGTGGTCATGCCCGACACGCGAACATCGCGGGCCATCAGGTCGGCCTCCGGACTCAGGCCATAGGTGACAAAGCGCTTGTGGACGTGGGGCAGCAGCGCCCGGACATTGACACTGTCCAGGCACAAGACGGCCCGGCCATAAAACGGGACCCGGTTGACAAAGCGCAGATAGGCGTCTCTGACCCGGTCCATATCGCCGTAAAAATCGAGATGCTCGGGATCGATATTGGTGACCACGACAATCGTCGGGCTCAGCAGCAGAAAGGTCCCGTCGCTCTCGTCAGCCTCGGCCACCAGAAAGCGGCCCTGCCCCAAGCGCGCGTTCGAGCCGACAACGTTCAGCCGGCCGCCGATCACACACGTCGGATCCAGGTCGGCCTGGGCCAGAACGCTGGCCACGAGCGAGGTGGTGGTGGTTTTGCCGTGGGTGCCGGCAATCGCAATCCCGTATTTGAGACGCATGAGCTCGGCCAGCATCTCTGCCCGCGGGATGACCGGAATGCGCAGCTCCCGAGCCCGGCTGACCTCTGGATTGGCGTATTTCACGGCCGACGAGATGACCACCACGTCGGTCCGCAGGTCAATGTGCTCAGCCCGATGTCCATAGGCGATCTGAGCCCCGAGGCGGGTCAGGCGACGGGTCGCGTCCGACTCGACCTGGTCCGAACCGCTGACCTGATAGCCCAGATTCAGCAGCAGCTCGGCAATGCCGCTCATGCCGATCCCCCCGATGCCGACAAAATGAATATGGCGGTTGGTGTCAAACAACACCTGCCCCTGGGGACCGAGCGTCCCAGCCGGCCCATTTCCGGACCGTCCGAGACCCGTGGTCGGTGTTCTTTCGGCCATTACCGTCCCGCTTCTCCGGCCGCGAGCTGGGCTGCGGCCGGGACACAGGCCAGACACTCGCGCAAGACACGTGTCGTCGCATCGGCTTGGCCGCAAGCCGCCGCAGCCCGGGCCATGGCGTGCAGGCGGGCAGGCTCACGCATCAGGCCGCCGAGAGCCTGCGCAACCCGCTCCGCACTCAGCTCGGCGTCCAGAATCATCAGCGCCGCTCCGGCTCGGACCAGCTGCTCGGCGTTGACGCGCTGGTGATCGTCCGCCGCATACGGGTAGGGCACAAAGATCGCCGGTTTACCCAGGGCTGTCAGCTCGGCCAGGGTCATGGCGCCGGCCCGGCAGATGACCAGATCGGCCGCCGCATAGGCCGCGTCCATGGCCTCGATGAAAGGCACAACCTCGGCCTCAACGCCAAGCCGAGTATAAGCATCGCGGACCTCGGCGTGCTCGGCCTGGCCGGTCTGATGCACGATGCGGAGTTGGCCGGACGGCACGCCGAGGGCGGCAAAGGCCGACGGCAGGGTTTGGTTAAGCCGCCGGGCGCCGGCACTCCCGCCGAGGACTAAGACGCCGAACGGTCTGGTCCGCCCGGCGCCGTTCGGCTCCGCAGGTCTGGGCGACAGCTCGGCGCTTCGCCAGCGCACCGGAGTCCCGGTATAGACCGCTTTTCCGGCCGGAAAGCGGGCCACGGTAGCGGGAAAGCCAACACACACGCGGCTCGCAAAACGCCCCAACAACCGATTGGTGAGGCCCGGAATCGCGTTCGGCTCAAGCAGCACGCACGGAATACGTCGCAGCCAGGCTGCCACGACCGTCGGCCCGGACGCATAGCCGCCCAGGCTGAAAATCAGATCGGGTCTGAACTCGCCCAGGATGCGCCACGCCGAGCCAACCCCGCGCAGGGCTGCCCAGCCGGCCTGGAGCCCGCCCCACCAGCCTCTGCCCCGCAGCTGTTGGGCGGAAATGAGTCGCAGCGGAAACCCCAGGCGCGGAACCAGCCGCCCCTCCAGGCCGTACGGGGTGCCGACGAACAACACCTCGGCCGCCACTTCTCGCTGGGCGTCTTGGGCGAGCGCGACTCCCGGAAACAGGTGGCCCCCCGTTCCCCCGGCGGCCAACAGCAGCCGCAGCCGTCCGGGTGTGGGCGTCCTAGGCATGAATCCGGTTCTCCGGTCGAATCTCGCGCGACAGGCCCAACAGGATACCCACATAGACCAGCGCCATGCACAGCGACGACCCACCATAACTGATAAACGGCAGGGGCAGACCTTTTGTCGGGAGCAGGCCCAGCACCACCGCCATATTCAGGCCGGCCTGACCGACCAGCAGAAAGCTACAGCCAAAAGCCAGCAGCTGACCAAAGCGATGGGGATGGCGCAGCGCGATCCGTATGCCGCGGGCACCGACGACGACAAACAGGCCGAGGATCAGTCCCGTCCCCCACAGCCCGGTTTCTTCACCCACCACCGCGAAGACAAAGTCGGTGTGCGCCTCGGGCAGGTAGAACATCTTCTGGCTGCTCTGGCCCAGGCCGACACCGTGGGCCCCGCCCGCCCCAAAGGCCAGCAAGGACTGGTGCAGCTGGTAGCCGCCGGCCTGGCGGTGGGCGGCCGGGTCGAGAAAAGACAGCAGTCGGGCGCTGCGGTATTCGGCCGCCATGATCCCATACGTCACCACGACCAGCCCGGCTCCGACCAGCAGAGCCATGTGCCGTTTGCGCGCTCCGGCGACAAACAGCAGGACGAGTAGCGTCATGCCCACAAAGACCGCCCCGCCCAGGTCGGGTTCTATCACAATCAGGAAGGCGACCAGCCCAACGACCAGGACATGGGGCAACACGCCAGACACAAAATCGTGCAGACGCCGGACCTTTTTGACCAGGGAGAAGGCCAGGTACAGCACGACCGCGCCTTTGGCGAACTCGGACGGCTGGACATTGATCGGACCGAGATGGATCCAGCGCTGGACTTTTCCCTCGGACAGCAGGACGACCAGCAGCCCCACAACTGCCAGCAACAGGGCCGGATAGGCACAGCGCCAATAGCTGGCCGATGACAGCCGAGCGGTCAGCCCCATCGCCATCAGGCCCAAGGCCAGCGCCAGGGCCTGTTTCCAGACAAAGCGATAGGGCTGATCGCCATGCTCGGCGGCATAAAAATAGGTGGTGTTCAAGACCATGAGCTGACCGATCAGCAGCAGCAGCAGCACGCTGGCCAGCAGCCAGCCATCCATCGCTCCGGGGCTGATAGGGGCCGGTGGCTGGCCTTCGAGCCGGGCCGTGTCTGCCTGCGTCCTGCTCTCCATCTTTATCCCGTTTGTCGCGGTTCGACCATCCGCCCGCACCTCACCTCAACTTCAGCGTACACAGCGCCAGCAGCGCGCAAATAATCGACACAATCCAGAACCGGACAATAATCAGGGGTTCCGGCCAGCCCAGCAACTCGAAATGGTGGTGGAGCGGCGCCATACGAAAAATCCGCTTGTGGCGCAGCTTGTACGAGGCAACCTGGACAATGACCGAAGCAGCCTCGGCCACAAACACTCCCCCGGCCAGGATCAGGACGATCTCCTGCTTGCAGATCAGAGCCACAATACCCAGCGCAGCCCCCAGCGACAGCGCTCCGGTGTCGCCCATAATCATTTGGGCCGGATAGGCGTTGAACCACAGAAATCCGAGTCCGGCGGCGGCCAGCGCCCCGCAGAAGATGGCCGCCTCACCCGCACCGGGGACATTCGGCACCTGTAAATACTCGGCTATCTTGGCATGGCCGCTGACATAGGAAAACAGGGCGTAGGTCATCCCGGTAATCATCACCGGCCCAATCGCCAAGCCGTCCAGCCCGTCGGTCAGGTTGACCGCATTGGAGGCGCAGACAATCACCAGGGCGGCGAACGGAACATACCACCAACCCAGATCGGGTCGCAGGTCTTTGAAAAACGGAATCGTCAGGCTGGTGTCGAAGCCCGGCAGGCAGATCAGACATACGGCCGCCCCCAGGGCCAGAACCAGCTGGCACAGCAGCTTATATTTGCCTCTGAGGCCAATAGAATTTTTGTGCGACACCTTGCGGTAGTCATCGGCAAAACCGATCGCCCCAAAGCCGACTGTCACTCCCAGTGCCAGCCACACATAGAGATTGCTCAGATCGGCCAGGAGCAGGGTGGCGATCGCCAGGGAGAACAGAATCAGCGTCCCGCCCATGGTCGGCGTTCCGGCTTTGCTCAGGTGCGCCTGCGGACCGTCGGGCCGGATCGGCTGTCCGACCTGCAGGGCGGTCAGCCACGCGATCAGCCGCGGACCGAGGAAAAAGGACACCGTCAGTGCCATGATGGCGGCCAGCAGCGTCCGAAAGGTGATATAGCGGAAAACGTTGAGCACCGAGTAGCTGGTATGGAGCGGATACAGCAGCAGGTAGAGCATCAGCCGGCCTCCTGTGCGGAGAAATAGTGGCGGACCTCCTCCCGATCATCAAAGTGATGCTTGCGGGTTCCGATAATCTGGTAGTCCTCGTGACCCTTGCCGGCAATCACCACCACGTCTCCAGGCCGAGCCCCGGCCAGAGCGGCCTGAATCGCGGCCCGACGGTCGGTCAGGAGCACATAGCCGTGCCGGGCGGCGGCCAGGGCCGACGGTTCGGCCAGCCGTCGCATCCCGGCCTCGACCAGACCGCGTTCGGCGTCGGCCAAAATACGCTGCGGCTCCTCGCTGCGCGGATTGTCCGAGGTTAACACAACCAGGTCACTCAGCCGGCCGGCAGCCTGACCCATGAGCGGCCGCTTGCCCCGGTCCCGGTCGCCACCACAGCCAAAGACCGTTACCAGACGTTCTGGGGTCAGCGAACGCACCGAGCGCAGGGTCTTGTCGAGCGCGTCGGGTTTATGGGCATAGTCGACAATCACCTCAAACGCCTGGCCGACATTGAGCCGTTCCAAACGCCCGGGTACCCTGGGACAGGCGGCGATGCCGGTCGCAATCGTCTCTGCCGGTACGCCCAGGGCGTGGGCCGTGGCCGCCGCAGCGACAATATTGTACAGGTGTGGCTCCCCAATCAAGGCCGACGAAAACGCGACCGGCCGGCCTTCCAGCCGCAACACCCCGCGCAGGCCGCCCAAGCTCTGTTCACGCGCCGCAATCGAGACCATCGCGTCGGCACGGCAGCCGTAGGTGATCAGCCGGCCGGGCAGCTGATAGCCGGCCAACTTCCGACCCCACGGGTCATCCACATTGACTGCGGCAAAGCGTCCGGCCTTGGGCGAGTCGGCCAGACCGGAGCGAAACAGTCTGACCTTGGCGGCAAAATAGTCGTCCAGGTCGGCGTGAAAATCGAGGTGATCTCGGCCCAGATTGGTAAACACCGCGCCATTCCACTGGCAGCCGCGGACCCGTTCCTGGACCAGGGCGTGGGACGAGACTTCCATGACCGCGTGATCCACGCTCGCGTCGGCCATGGTGGCCAGCAGGGACTGGAGTTCGACCGCTTCGGGTGTGGTAAAGGGTGCCGGCTGTTGGCGTCCCTGGTAGCGATAATTGACCGTACCGATCACGCCGGGCGACCAGCCCATGGCCAGCCAGATGGCCTCCAGCAGGTAGGTCGTGGTGGTTTTCCCACTCGTGCCGGTCACGCCGACCAGCGACAGCCGAGCGCTCGGCTGTCCGTAAAACCGGTCGGCCATCAGCCCCAGCAGACGCCGTGGCGCCGCGCAGCCAATCAGGCCGAGCGGCCGCGCATAGCCCGACAGCCGCCGTTGGACGGCGGGGTAGTTGTCGTGGGCCACGACGAGGGCGGCAGCTCCCCCCCGCAGGGCGTGGTCTATGAACGCCGCGCCGTCGGTCTTCGTCCCCGGCAGGGCAAAAAACACGGCTCCGGGCCGCACCTGCCGTGAATCGTAGGCCAGCTGCTCAATGGGGATGTCCAGGCAGCCCGCGGTCCGCACCTCCAGGCCCGGGGGCAATAGCTCGGCCAGCCTCACAGCACACCCTCCTCAACACCGGCCGGCCGGGTCGGAGCCAGGCTCAGACGGTAGAACGGCTGGGCGGTGTGTGGGTCGTGCTGCACGGCCTGAGCGACGACATAGCCGCTCCCGGTCGTGCTGACCCGCCAGCCGTGTCGGTCGGCCATACGCAGGGCTTCACGCAGGCTGAGACCCAGAAAATTCGGCCGCCCGAGCTCATCCGGGCTGGGAGACGGGTCGGACCGGGTCGGGCCGGCAACCTGGACCGGAACGGGTACGGCCTCGACGCCCAGCCAAGCCAGAGCCTGGCTGGCAATAGCCCGGAAAACCGGTGCGGCAACCTGACCGCCATAGTATCCACCCCGACGCGGTTCATCGACAGTAATCGCGATCACCAGCTGTGGCGCATCGGCCGGTACGATCCCGACAAAAGAGGCAATATGTGTCCGAGCCGAGTAGGCGCCCTCGTCGTCGAGCTTCTGGCTCGTTCCAGTCTTGCCGGCAACCCGAAAGCCCTTGAGCCGGGCTCGCCAACCGGTTCCGCCGGGTTCAACCACCTGTTCGAGCAGTCCGACCACCTGTTTTGCTGTCTCAGGCCGGACCGTCTGCCAGACGTACTGCGGACGGTTGGCCTTGAGCACCGTCCCCTCGCTATCCCGGATGTCCTGGACGACATACGGCCGCATCAACACTCCCTCGTTGGCCAGAGTAGCAAACGCGGCGGCCAACTGCAGGGGAGTGACCGCCACCCCATAGCCAAAACTCATCGTGGCCAGCTTGATATCCGACCAGTGCCGATCCGCGGACAGCAGGCCCGAACTCTCGGCCGGCAGATCAATCCCACTGGTCTGGCCCAGACCAAACGCGCGCAGATACCGGAAGTAGGTTTGCTGACCCAGCCGCTCGACGACTTTGGCCGCCCCGATATTACTCGAGTGCTTGATGATCTCGGCAAAGCTCAGCCAGCCGTGCGGTCGATGGTCGTGGACCGTCCGCCGACCGATCCGATAGCGACCCTGTTCACAAAAGATTTGCTCCTCGGCGTGTACCAGCCGACTGTCCAGCGCGGCTGCGGCCAGCAGAGACTTGAGGGTCGAGCCGGGCTCGTAGACCTCGCTGACCAGCCGATTACGACGGTCTGCGGCCGGTGTGGCCGCCGGGTTGTGGGGATCGAAACTCGGCACCTGGGCCATGGCCAGGACGGCAAAGCTGCGGGGATCGAGAATGACGACCGTACCGGCCTTGGCCGCATGCGCTTCAACCGCCCGGGCCAATTCGTGCTCGGCGATGTATTGCAGTCTGGCATCGAGGCTGAGGCGAACCTCGAAGGTCCGGCTGAGTGCCGTGTCCACACCCTGGGCAAAAATCACCCGGCCAAAGGCGTCGCGCAGTCCGGTCAGTTCGGCCGGTCGTCCGCGCAAATAGTGGTCATAGGACTGCTCGACGCCGGCCAGCCCCTTGGCATCAATATCGGTGAAGCCGAGCAGTGGTGCAGCCAGACTGCCCTGAGGATAGACCCGCCGTTCACTCGGCCGACTGCCAACCCCGTCAATACCCAGGCTGCGAACCTGGGCCGCCAGCCGGGGCGAGACCCGGCGTTGTAACCAGACAAACGAGGCCGATTTTTTCAGCCGCTGGGCGACCTGTGGAGCCGGCAGGCCCAGGGCGGCGGCCAGAGCCGGCAGCCGCTCATCAATCCCGTCCGACAGCTGAGCAGGGTGGGCAAAAAGGGACTCGGCCGCCACGCTCAGGACCAGCGGCGTCCCGTTCCGATCAACAATCGTCCCCCGCTGCGAAGTCCAGCGAATCCGCTTGTGGTGTTGATTGGCCGCCTGGTCGGCCAGCTCCCGGTGTTGGAGAACCGTCAGCTGGACCAGCCGAGCGGCGACCAGCACGAGGCCCAAGCCCATACACAACGCGGCGACCCACAACCGTTTTTTCATCCCCCCTCCTCATCGTCCTTGCCGGACCGTCTTGACCTGTTTGACCTGCTTGACCTGACCGGCCCGGGGCAGGCCGAGTCCCAAACGCTGGTGTGCCAGCTGGGCAAGACGACCCGATGCCGTCAGCCGGCTCCACTCGGCTTCGAGGCGGCGCTGCTCGGCCTCAAGCGTTTGCAGCAGGTGGCGCGTGTCCGACAGCGCATAGCCCGTTGCCACGACCTGGAGCCGGGTCCAAATCTGGGCACAGACCAGACCTAGGCCGAGCAGGGCAACCAAGCCATGACCCAGCCACCGACGCGCAGGACTCGAGTGCGGCATGCTGTTCTTCCTCTCTCCACCAATCTTCCTCTAGCCATAGCGCTCTACCGCCCGCAGCCGCGCGCTGCGGGCACGCGGGTTAGTGGCCACCTCTGATCGGGTCGGGGTCAACGGTTTTGGGGTCAGGATCTTCACCTTTGGAGACCATCCACAGGCACACAGCTGGAGCCGGGGCGGACACACACACGAGGCTGCCCAGCGCCGGAAGGCGGTCTTGACCAGGCGGTCTTCCAAAGAATGATAGGCCAGGATGACCAGCCGGCCACCCGGCTTGAGCAGACGATAGCCGTCAGCCAGGAAGGTGGACAAATGGTGGAGTTCCCGATTGACCGCAATGCGGAGGGCCTGAAACGCCCGGGTAGCCGGATGGACGGGCGAACGGGTCGAGCGGGACGGCCGCTTGATGACCTGCTCGATAGTCCGGACCAGGGCGACGGTGGTGGTCAAGGGAGACTTTTTACGCGCCTCAACCACGGCTCGGGCCAGCGCACCAGCGGCCGGCTCCTCGCCCCACTCGCGGAAGATCTGACGCAACTCGGCCTGGCTGGCGTGATTCACCACATCAGCCGCGCAGCCGGGCTCGGTCCGATCCATCCGCATATCGAGCGGACCGGCACGCAGAAAGCTGAAGCCCCGTTCGGCATCCTCAATTTGCAGCGAGGAAAAGCCCAGGTCGAGCACCGCAGCGTCAACGCCCGACCAGCCCAGCCGGGCCAGGGTCGCCAGCGAGCGGCTGAAATTTTCCTGGACCAGGGTGATGCGGGCGCCCCAATCGGCCAGACGCTGTCGGGTCACGGCCAGCGCGTCAGCATCGCGGTCAAGTCCCAGCAGCCTGCCCTTCGGCCCTGTGCCAGCCAGCACCGCGGCGGCGGTGTCCCCGCCGCCCACGTGGGCCGCAGCCGCAGCTGGGCGAGCGTCTCCTCAAGCATCACCGGCAGGTGGCCTGAAACAGGGGCACGGGACGGACTGGCCAAGGCCGTCTCCATTAGGCCTGTATGCTGGCACGGATACATATCAGTCTGTGACAGGCACGAAGGGAAAAGGGGTGAACCGGAACACGATTTCGTAGAGAACTCGTGGCGCCCGCCAGACACTGCCGCTCCTCATCCTCCACCTCCCAGTCCTCTGCGACACATCCCCTCGACTATAATCGTCAGCATTTTGCCTGTCAAGCAAAAATCCTAGGAAACTCAAGCAGTTTGCCGTCACATGACCTGCATTGACTCAGCCCTGCGGCTCCGATACACCTTTTTGCGAACAGCAAGGATGTGTCGAAAGAAAGCTTTTGCCTGGACCGTGCCGATCACACGGTCCGGGCGTTTTTTTGGTGTGGTTGTGCGCTGGAGCACCATATGCAGAAACGGTATTTGTTAACCCCCGGACCGACCCAGGTTCCGCCCGAGGTTCTGCTGCGCATGTCGCAGCCGATGGTCCACCACCGCAGCCCGGAATTCAGCCGGCTGTTCGCCGAGGTCCAAGCCGGTTTACAGCGGCTGTTTCAAACCGACCAGGACGTGCTCATCCTGGCCGCCTCAGGCACCGGCGCGATGGAGGCGGCGGTCTTCAACACCTGCTCGGCCGGGGAGAGTGTGCTGGTCGTCAACGGCGGCAAATTCGGCCAGCGCTGGCTCGAGATCTGTCGGGCGGCGGGCCTGACCGCAGTCGAAATCCGGGTCGAGTGGGGCCAGGCGGTGGCCGTTGAGACGGTCGCCCGGGCGCTTGAGCAGCACCCTGAAGTACGGGCCGTTCTGGTCCAGGCCAGCGAGACCTCAACCACGGTTCTGCATCCCGTCCAGGACTTGGCGCGCCTGACCCGCCACACTGATCGCCTGCTGATCGTCGACGCCATTACCGCCCTGGGCGCAACCGCAGTCCCAATGGACAGCTGGGGGATTGACATTCTGGTCACCGGTTCACAAAAAGCCCTGATGCTGCCACCGGGTCTGGCCTTTGTGGCCCTCAGCGCTAAGGCCTGGCAGCGGACCGCAGCGGCCAGCCTGCCGCGCTTCTATTTTGATCTGCGCCGGGAGCGTCAGGCCCAGCACAAGCATACGACCGCCTACACCCCGGCCGTCTCGCTGGTTACTGGCCTGCACGAGGTCCTGCGTCTGCTGGAGGACGAAGGCCTGCCCCAGGTATACGCCCGCCACGCGCATCTGGCCCGGGCGACCCGGACCGCAGCCCAGGCCCTGGGCCTGCGCTTGCTGGCTCCCGAGCACCCCAGCCCGGCGGCCACCGGGGTGTGGCTGCCACCCGAGATAGACGGCGGACAGCTGCTGAACGCCATGCGCACTCACATGGGGGTAGACATTGCCGGCGGCCAGGACCAGCTAAACGGAAAGATCGTGCGCATCTCCCATATCGGCTATGCTGGCCCCTTTGACGTGATGATCGCCATCGGCGCCCTGGAGATGGCTCTAGTCTCGTTTGGCTGTGATATCGAACTCGGCCGTGGCGTTCGGGCGGCCCAGGAAGTCCTGCTGACGGGCTGGTCCGAGTTGAACCCTGTCTCGGAGACGGGTTCGGCAGGCAAAGGCCGTTGACACAGAGCACGACCATGAGCCCCAAGGTCCTCATCACCGATTCCCTGGCTCCGCAAGGACTGGAGCGCCTCCAGTCCTACCCCGGCATCGAAGTCGAAGTGCGGCCCGGGCTGTCCACGGCTGAGCTGATCCAGCACATCCCGGCCTACCAGGCCCTGATCATCCGCAGCGGCACAAAAGTCACCCCTCCGGTGATTGCCGCCGCAACCCAGCTCCAGGTTATCGGGCGGGCCGGGATCGGGGTCGATAATATCGCGGTCGAAGCGGCGACCAAGCGCGGCATTGTGGTCATGAATACGCCGGGCGGGAATAATGTCACCACCGCCGAGCACGCCCTCTCGATGATGCTGGCCCTGGCCCGGAATATCCCCCAGGCCAACGCCTCGATTCGAGCCGGGCGCTGGGAGCGGGGCAAATTTACCGGCAGCGAGGTGTGCAATAAGGTCCTGGGCATTATCGGCCTGGGCAACATCGGAGCGATTGTGGCCGAACGGGCGCTGGGACTGCGCATGCGGGTCATCGCCTTTGATCCGTTCATCACCCCGGAAGCCGCAGCCAAGCTGCGGATCGAGCCGGTGAGCCTGGACGAGTTGTACGCTCAGGCCGACTTTATCACCGTCCATACTCCGCTGACCGAAGACACCCGGGGGCTGATTGATCGGGCCGCTTTTGGCCGGATGAAAACCGGGGTGCGGCTGATCAACTGTGCGCGGGGCGGGATCATTGACGAACAGGCGCTGCTGCACGCCCTCCAGACCGGTTGCGTTGCCGGCGCCGCCCTCGATGTCTTTGTTGAAGAGCCGCCCCCGGCCTCGCACCCCCTGCTGCAGCTCGACAACGTCATCTGCACCCCGCACCTGGGCGCGGCCACCGACGAAGCCCAGATCAATGTCGCGGTGGCAATCGCCGACCAGGTCGCCAACTATCTGACCCGGGGCGTGATTCAGCACGCGGTCAATTTTCCGTCGCTGACCCCAAAACTGATCGCCTTCCTCCAGCCCTACCTGCTGCTGGGTGAAAAACTGGGCAGCTTCTTAGCCCAGCTGATCGGCGAAGCGCCGCGCGAAGTCCACGTCGAATACACCGGCGATATTACCGACTACGACCTTGCCCCGGCCACCGCTGCGGTTCTGCGCGGGCTGTTGAGCTCTATTCTGGAATCGGACATCAACTACGTGAACGCCCCCCACATCGCCCGCGAACGGGGTGTGCGGGTGGTCGAGTCGCGCAGCAATCGGCCCAGCGATTTTCTCAACTCGGTCACCGTCAGCATTGTCAGCACGAGTGGCACCAACACGGTCGAGGGAGCGGTCTTCACCAACAATGTGGTCCGGCTCGTGCGGGTCAACACGTCGTATCTTGAAGCCGTGCCCGAAGGCCATATCATTGTCCTGCACAACCACGACGTGCCAGGCGTGGTCGGCAGTGTCGGGACGGTGCTGGGACAGCGCGGGATCAATATCGCGGGGCTCGAACTCGGGCGCGAACGGGCCGGCGGGCAAGCCCTGGCCCTGGTCCATGTCGACGCCCATGTGTCGGCCGAGGTCTTGGACGAACTGCGCGGTCTGGAGTCGGTCATTTCGGCGCAGCAGATTCACCTGTAAGGAGAAAGGCATGAGTACTCTGGTGGTCGTCGGCGTGCAGTGGGGAGACGAGGGCAAGGGCAAGGTGGTTGACCTGCTGGCACGCCAGGCCGATGTCATCGTCCGTTTCCAGGGCGGCAGCAATGCCGGCCATACCCTGGTTGTTGGCGGCAAAAAAACGATTGTGCGGCTCATTCCGTCGGGCGTCCTGCACGCCGGCAAAGTGTGTGTGATCGGCAACGGCATGGTCATTGACCCCGCTACCCTGGTGCAAGAAATCGACGCCTTACAGCAGCAGGGTTGTCTGACCGATCTGGAGCTGCTCAGGATCAGTGAAACCGCCCATCTCATCATGCCCTACCACAAGGCGATTGACCTGGCCCGCGAAAAGCGACGCGGTGAGGCCAAAATCGGTACGACCGGCCGGGGCATCGGGCCCAGCTATGAGGACAAGATGGCCCGGGTCGGTATTCGGTTTGTCGACCTGCTCGACGAGACCCTGTTTGAGGCCAAGCTGGCCCGCAATGTGGAGGAAAAAAACACCTATCTGCGCACCATGCTGGACGAGCCGGAGCTTGATTTCAGGGCCATGTTTGACACCTACTGCCAACTCCGCGAGCGGCTGCGGGCGTGTATCGGCAACACCTCCCGCTATTTGCACGACGCGATCAGGAGCGGCAAGAAAGTCTTGTTTGAGGGCGCCCAGGGCACCCAACTCGACGTGGACCACGGCACCTACCCGTACGTCACCTCTTCGAATACCGTTTCCGGAGCCGTGTGCACCGGGGCCGGTATTGCGCCGCAGCACATCCACAGCGTCATCGGCATCTCCAAAGCCTACGCTACCCGGGTCGGCGGAGGCCCCTTCCCCACCGAACTGTTTGACGCCGAGGGGGATCAGCTGCGTCAGGCCGGGGGCGAGTTCGGGACAGTCACCGGACGGCCGCGACGGTGCGGCTGGCTGGATACCGTAGTAGTCCGCACCGCAGCCCGGCTGAACGGGGTCGAGAGCCTGGCTCTGACCAAGATTGATGTCTTGAGCGGCCTCGACACCCTGCGGGTATGCACCGGCTACCGCTACAAGGGCCAGGACTATGACGAGGTTCCGGCCAGCGCCCACATGCTCGAACACCTCACCCCAGTCTATGAAGAGCTGCCCGGCTGGACCGAACCGCTGACCGATATTCGCAGCCTGGACGCCCTGCCGACGAACGCCCGGCGCTATGTTGAGCGCATCGAGAGCCTGCTGGAGATCCCGATCAAAATGATTTCGGTCGGCGCCGGCCGGGAAGAGACGATCCTGATCCGGCCCTCGTTTTTCTAGGTCGGTCGGCTCAGCCCCTGCAAGCGCGCCCGCGTGTCCGGCGAGACGGCCAGCACCAGCCCGCCGACCAGACCGGCGCCGAAAATGAGCCCCGTCCAGGTCAGGCTCAGGGCCAGGGCCTCGTTGTGGACGACCCCGACGAGCGACAGAAAGAAGACAAAGCTGCCCTCGCGGACCCCCAGTCCGCCAAAACTCAGCGGCAGGCCACTCAGCAGCGTGATCAGCGGCACGCACATCAGGAGGTACCACAAGGGGACGCTGATACTGAGCGCATGGGCCAGGAGTAGCAGCAGACCAATCTGTAAGAGATGGAAGCCAAAGGCCAAGCCACACACCCCGAGGACAAGCCTCGGCCGGCTATGGTAGGGCGCAAACAGCTTTTCGCTGCTCCGCCGGATGAGGTGACCGGGCTCGAACAGCAGCCGCGCCAGACGCGGCAGCAGCCACCACACCGGCACGCAGCCGACCGCCACCGCAATCGTTCCGTAACACACCGCGGCCGGCAGGACGGTCGGTCCCAGCACGAGAAAGCTGAGGGCGCTGACCCATATCAGCATGACCACACCGCTCGCCCGGTCGGCCAGCACCGACTGCAGGGCGCGACCGACCCCCTGACGTCCACCGGCCAGCAAGACGCTGCGTCCCACGTCCCCGGCGATCGTACTCGGCGCGAACAGGTTGAGGTACATGCCGCCAAAGTAATAGCTGATACACGCCCGGAGCGGCTGATCAAAGCCCACAGCCCGGGCCAGCCAGCGCCACTTATACGCGCACAGCACCTGTCCCAGCACATAGCCGACAAAGGCCACCAGCACATAGCCGGGCTGAGCGGTTCGCAGCTGGCTGACAAACGTCCGCCAATCGGCCGACACAAACAGCACGCCGAGGAGCAGGAGGCTCACGCCGAGCTGAAACCAACGGGAAGAGAAGACAGACAAGAGAGGGGGGCCTTCGTAGAAACGAGGCTTGGATTTTCGCTATCCGGCCAGCTCCACGGGGCCTCGTGCAGGCTGGCAAGGAGCCACGGCCGCGTGGCTGATGAGTAAGGACCGCTCATTTGAGTTTCAACAGCGGATAGTCCGGAGACTCCGGGCGCGGCGTCAGGGTCCGATTGGTGCAATCGGCGATGAGATCCAAGGCTTCGAGAACGATCTGGCCGATCAGCGGCTCGCTCAAGGGAGGGCCGACAACACAGTCGGTGCTCATGAAACGGTTGCCAATGCGGATGGTCAACGGACCCGCCACCGGGCGCTCTTCCTTCCGCTCATCCGCATAGGAGACGATCACAGTTCGGCGTATCTCCAGGCCCAGCCGCTCAACCACGTTCTGCGGCAGGACCAGCATGACGGCGCCGGTATCGACAATCGCCTCAAGACTGGAACGACGAATAGCAGACTCCTCGCCATAGCCCCGTTCAAAGACAGCACGGTCGTTGGGATTTTCAAGCGTGACATTGACGCTAATCTCTCCCATGTCGTCCTCCTGCTGAGGCCCGTATAAGACAGCCTATCTTTCTTGACGCCAGATGTCCTCAGGCGTCAACCGTCTCGCCCGACAGCGCCACCCCATCCAGATGGCTGGTATCGTTCACATAATGGATCAGCGCGCCGCCGTCCGCGCTCAGGGTCACCTTGCTCAGGCCGGTGTTGCCGATTTTGTCGATCTTGCGGAACTCGCTCATGGCCAAACCGCGACAGTGCAGCAAGAATGCCCGAACCGCACCGCCGTGAGTCACCACCGCCACCTGCTGACCGGGGTGCCGGTTGATCAGTGACCGGGCGGCATCAATCAGGCGGCCCTGAAAATGGGCGAAGGTCTCGCCGCCGCCCCGGGGCAGATCCTCACCCGCCCGCAGGCGTTCCCACTCCTCGGGGTGACGGGCAATCACCTCACCGGTCCGCAGCCCGCTCCAGGTGCCGATGTTCATCTCCCGCCAGCCGGTCTCAATGGTCGGCTCGACCCCCAGGGTCTGGCCCAGAATCATCGCCGTATCCACCGCGCGCATCAGGTCGCTGGTATAGATCGCCTGGACCGACTGCTTTTCCGCGTCCAGCCGCCGCGCCAGCCGCCACGACTGGTCCCGCCCATTGTCGCTCAGCGGCACATCGGCCTGGCCCTGCCAGCGGTTTTCCTGATTCCACACCGTCTCTCCGTGTCGGACCAAGAGTATATGGACCCCCTGCATGGCTTTCCTCATGAATCTCGATTCGTCAAATCCGTGTGTTTCGGGCGCGCTGCGGTTCAGGTGGTGTTAGCACGTCCGGCCCCGGATTGCCAGATTGCGAACCGCGCCCGACCTGTCCGGCGGCCTTGTCTTGACCGCAAAGGGGAACGATGATCTCTTCTCGCTGAGGCAGTCCTCATCGTTCAGCCGGGCGAGTCGAGAGCCCCAGAGGAGAGACGCAGCATGCAATACGGTGCCTTTTTACCCCATATCGGTCCGCTGGCCAGAGGCGACGTGCTGAACAATATTCGGACCACCGCCCAAACGGCCGAAGCCCTGGGCTACGATTCGGTGTGGGTGGGCGATCACATCGTCACCCCGCTGGAGATCGCCTCACCATACCCGTATACCGCCACCGGGGCGTTTCCGCTCGACCCGCACGCGCCTATCCTCGAACCGCTGACGGTCTTGAGCTTTGCCGCAGCCTGCACCACCACCATCCGTCTCGGCACAGCCGTCCTGGTCCTGCCCCATCGAAATGCGGTGGTGACCGCCAAGACGGTCGCCACCCTTGATGTCTTGTCCGCCGGCCGGGTCATCCTGGGGGTCGGCGTGGGCTGGATGGAGGAGGAGTTTAGTGCCCTCAACGCTCCGTTTGCCGACCGCGGCCCGCTGAGCGATGAGAGCGTGGCGGTCATGAAAGCCCTGTGGACCGCGGACAGCGCCAGCTTCTCAGGCCGCTTTCACCAGTTCCCCGAGCTGTGCTGCGAGCCCCGACCGGTCCAACGTCCCCACCCGCCGATCTGGCTGGGCGGGCATACCGGACCGGCCCTGCGCCGGATCGTCGAATACGGCGACGGCTGGGCGGCCGTGGTGTTCAGTCCTGAAGAATTTGCCGAACGGGTGGACAAACTCAGGGACAGGGCGGCCAAGGCCGGGCGGGACATGTCAACGATTACCCTGTGTGTGTCGCCCCGCGGCAAACGGCCCGAGGCCATCGTCGATGACATTCCTCGCTACCAGGAGCTGGGAGCGAGCTATCTGTACCTGGCTTTTTTCAACTTTGCCCGTAGCTATGAAGAAATGGCCGGCATGATGGAGCGCTTCGCGCGGGACGTCAAGCTGATTTAGCCCGGTCCAGGTCTGAAATCGCTTCGGCGCCAGGCGGTCTTCGCACGGCGAGGGATGGAACATGAGCGGACAACAGGCACCCACCTCTCAGCAAAAAAGCGGATTCAGGTATCTGCCTGGCGTTCTTCTTGTGGCCGGATTGCTGCTCTCGGGCTGCTCGGGTCCAGAGCCCAGCAAGGCTCTGGTCGACATTTCACAGGTTGAGCTGCACCGCTTCAACGCCGAGTCGCTGACCGTCCGGCTCGAATATGACCTGGCCGAGGACATCGAGCTGCCCCTGCCCTACCTCGAAGTGCTGGTCTTTCCGCTCGAACCCGAGGTCAGGCTGGCCGGGACGCTCAAGCCCTTCAAGCGCTACGCCGGCGCGCTCTCGGTCAGCTTTCCCATCCCGGCCGAGGCCGACATTGACTGGGACGATCTCAGCGACCCCGAGACGTGTTGTACGGTTTCCCTCAAGGGCCTGCGGGCCGACGGTGAGGTGGAGCGGATCAGCAATCAGGTCGTCGTCGGCCTGCCCGGGGTGTCAGGTTGACAGGGCGCGCCGCCTGCGCGTAGTGAACAGTGAAGATGGGCGCCCAGGAGCGCCGCAAAGGAGAGCAGCCATGGCCCAGATTATTGACGCGGATGGACATATTCTTGAGCCGCCGAGCGTCTGGCAGGAGTATACCGAGCCGGCCTATCGCGACGGGGTGATTCAGATTTTTCGTGACCGCGACGGCATTGACAAGCTCAGGATTAACGGCCAAGTCCGCCATGACCGCAACATGGCGATTGCCGCAGCGTGTACGCCGGGCGGGCTGTCCGACCCGCATAAAGCCCGGACCATGGGCTGGGACGAGATCGTTGTGGGCGGCTATGACCCCCACGCCCGGGTCAAGGACATGGACCTCGAAGGGATTGAGCAAGCCTTTTTCTATCCCAGCCTGTGGCTGATCTACGGCGACCTGGAAGACCCGCAGCTGGCCGCCGCGGCGTGCCGGGCCTATAACAACTGGATTGCCGACTTCTGCAAGCCCTACCCCGAGCGCTTCTTTGCCGTTGCCCCGCTGCCCCTGCAGGATGTCAACGAAGCGGTCACCGAGATGCGCCGAGTCGTGAAAGAGCTGGGCATGCGGGCCGTGTTCATCCGCCCCAACCCGTTTAATGGTCGCCGGCTGAACGATCCGGCCTATGACGTGCTGTGGCGCGAGGCCGAAGCACTGAACATCCCGGTCGCCATTCACGGCAGCTTTGGCACCAAAATGCCGACCCTGGGACAGGAGCGCTACAAAGACCCGTTTTTCTTCCACATGGTCTGCCATCCCTGGGAGCAGCAGGGCGCGTGCATGGATATCATCTGCGGCGGGGTGCTGAGCAAGTTTCCCGGGCTAAGGGTCGCCTTTCTGGAATCGGGCATGGGCTGGATCGGCTACTGGCTCGACCGCATGGACGGTCATTTTGAGAAAATGGGCCACTACGTACCGTGGCTGAAACAAAAACCGAGCGAGCACTTCAAGCAGCAGTGCTTTATCGCCCTCGACCCCGACGAACGCACCCTGCAGGGCATGGTCGCCATGGGCCTGGAAGACTGCGTGATCTGGGGCTCGGACTATCCGCACTTCGACTGCACCTTTCCGGGCGTGGTCGAGGAGGTCCGGGAAGCCTGTGCGCCGTTGTCGGAAGCAGCCCGGACCAAGATCATCGGCGAGAACGCCAGACGGCTGTACGACCTGTAAGCACGCCGGAGAGTGGTATGGATCTCAGCTATTCCAAACAGGACAAGGCCTTTCGCAAACAGGTCCGGGCGTGGATGAAAAAAAACGTCCCCAAAAAGGACAAATCGCTCAGCACGCTGGCGCCTGACGATCCACGCCGCATCGAGCGCGCAAAAGCCTGGCAGCGCAGCCTGCATCGGACCGGCTATGTGGCCAGGGGCTGGCCCAAGGAGTACGGCGGCCAGGGCGACAGCGATGTCATGCGTCAGACCATCGTCAACGAAGAACTCATCCTGGCCCGGGCGCCGGGCCTGATCGGCGCCTCTGGCCTGACCATGCTCGGCCCGACCCTGCTGCAGTGCGGTACCGAGCAGCAGAAACAGCGCTATCTGCCCACGGTGCTGACCGCCGAAGAGATCTGGTGTCAGGGCTATTCCGAACCCGGCTCGGGCTCGGATCTGGCCTCCCTGCGGACGCGGGCTGAACTGGTCGGCGACGAGTTCATCATCAACGGCCAGAAGGTCTGGACCTCGGGCGCCCAGTTTTCGGACTGGATGTTCTGTCTGGTCCGGACCGATCCGGACGCGCCCAAGCACCGCGGCATCTCCTACGTCCTGATCGACATGAAAACGCCCGGGATTACGGTCCGCCCCCTGGTCCAGATGACGGGCGACGCCGGCTTCAACGAGGTGTTTTTCGAGGACGTGCGCGTCCCCCGGGACAACCTGGTCGGCGACCTGCACCAGGGTTGGATGGTGGCCAATGCAACCCTGTTTCACGAGCGCAACATGCTGGGCTCGACCACCCGCACCCAGATGATGATGCACAACCTGCTGCGGCTGGCCCGCAGCCATCGGCGCTACGGTAAGCCTGCGGCCGAGGACCCGGTCATCCGCCAGAAGCTGGCCGAGCTGCTCGGTCGGGTCGAGGCTATGAAGTACCACTCGCTGCGCCAGCTGACCGATGTCATCAAAGGCCGCCGGGCCGGGCTCGGAGCCATGGTCAACAAGCTGGTCGGCACCGAGCTGAACCACGACATCTGCGCCCTGGCGCTCGAGATCATGAACTCCTACGCCCCGCTCAAGCGCGGGGCAGACCGGGTCATCGATAACGGCGTGTGGCAGTATGAGTTCATGTTTACCCTGGGTCTGATTATCGGCGGCGGCACCTCACAGATCCAGAAGAACATCATCAGCGAGCGAGGCTTGGGCATGCCCAAGTCGGGCTGAACCGCAGTCGAGAGAGCGCTATGGATTTTAGCCTGTCAGCTGAACAGGAGCTGCTGCAAAACACGGCCCGGGAATTTCTGAGCCAGGAGTGCCCGCCCGGCCTGGTCCGAGAGCTGTACGACGATCCCAAGGGGTTTTCGCCCGAACTCCACCGCAAGACGGCCGAACTGGGCTGGACTGGTCTGCTGATCCCCGAAGCCCACGGCGGCCTGGGACTCGGCATGCTGGATATGGCGGTTCTGCTCGAAGAGATCGGACGGGCGGTCGTGCCCGGCCCGTTTGTGTTCTCGTCGGTGCTGACCACGCTGGGCTTGGTCCAGGCCGGGAGTCCGGCCCAGCGGGAGACCTGGCTGCCGCGTCTGGCTGCGGGCCAGGCGATTGGCACGCTGGCCTTTCTTGAGGCGGACGACCGGCTCGACGCCCGGGGCGTACGGCTGAAGGCCAAAAAAACCAAACACGGCTATGTGCTGTCCGGGACCAAGATGTTTGTCCCGTTTGCGGAGGTCGCCGACGTGCTGCTGGTAGTAGCGCGGACCTCGGGCAAGGCCGAACAGGGGGTCAGCCTGTTCCTGGTCGAGCGTCAGGCTCCGGGCCTCAGCCTCACGCCGCTCGATATCGTTGACCAGACCCGACGGGTGTATCGGGCCGAGTTCCAGCAGGTTGCCGTACCCAAAACCGCCCTGGTCGGCAAAAAGGACAAGGGCTGGAAAATCGTGGCCAGGCTGCTTGACGCGGCGTGTGTAGCCCTGGCTGCCGACAGCCTGGGCGGGGCGCAGAAAGCCCTGGATCTGGCCGTCGAGTACACCAAAACCCGCACCCAGTTCAACCGCCCCATCGCCTCATTCCAGGCGCTCAAGCATATGGCGGCCGAGATGGCCAGCGACATCGAGCCCGCCCGGTCGCTGGTATGGTACGCCGCCTACGCCTTTGACGCCCTGCCGGCCGAGGCATCCCGGGCCGCAGCCCTGGCCAAGGCCCGGCTGTCGGATGTGTATGCCCGCACGACCAACCGGGCGGTCCAGATGCACGGCGGCATCGGCTTCACCTGGGAGCACGACATGCACTTCTGGTTCAAGCGCGCCAAGTGGAACGAGTTCGCCTTTGGGGATGCCACCTACCACCGCGAGCGGCTGGCCCAACTCGAAGGGTTTTAGGCGTAGATCAGGCTAGACTCTCGGGTGGGAAATCGCTAGTAAAGAGGAAAGGCGAACGAGGCCGGCCGCCACATCGGGAAGCGAGCCTCGCTCACCCTCAGCTCACATCATTCTCAGGGGAGGACAAGCATGGCGCTCCATATTGGTGAAGAAGCTCCGAATTTTACCGCCGACACAACGGAGGGCACAATCAACTTTCATGACTGGATTGGGGACAGCTGGGCGATCCTGTTCTCCCACCCCAAGGATTTCACCCCGGTGTGCACGACCGAACTGGGCTATATGGCCGGCCTCAAACCCGAGTTTGACAAGCGCAACTGCAAGGTCATCGGCCTCAGCACCGACCCGGTCAGCGATCATACCAGCTGGGTCAAAGACATCGCAGAAACCCAGGGGCATGCGGTCAACTATCCGCTGATCGGCGATGCCGACCTGGCCGTCTCCAAACTGTACGACATGATCCACCCCGAGGCCAGCGGCAGCGCCCCGCGCACCGCAGCCGACAACGCCACCATTCGTTCGGTCTTTGTGATCGGGCCGGACAAGAAGATCAAGCTGATGCTGACCTACCCGATGACCACCGGTCGCAACTTCGACGAGGTCTTGCGGGTGCTGGACTCCATGCAGCTGACCGCCCAGCACAAGGTCGCGACCCCGGTCAACTGGCGCCAGGGCGAAGACGTGATCATCGTGCCGGCGGTGTCTGACGCCGAGGCCAAGGAAAAATACCCCGAGGGCTGGAAAACCCTCAAACCCTACCTGCGCCTCGTCTCCCAGCCGCAATAAGCCCGACCGCCACGACCACACAGGTGAACACGGAGTCCTTCTGAAGAAGGTCATCCGCATTCGCCTTGGAGATGCATGAGCATCTCTTCTGGAAAAGGAGGGTATTCTCATTCAGCTTTACCCCGGCCAGACGAGCGCTCCGCCCAGCAGCCCGGCAATCCCCACCCAATAGCCGAGCCAGCGGGTCAGCTCGGCCCGGGGGGTGTGCCGACGCACGATCTGGACCTCGCCAACCCCGGCCGGCCCTGTCCCGGCCACGGCGCGGGTCATGGCTGCGGCACAGTCACGGGCAAAACGGTGCTGGAGCCACCGTCCCAGCGGATAGCCGAGACGAAACAACACGTGCCGTGGCCGGGAAAACGCCAGCAGGTCATACCACACCGAATCGTCGGCGTGGTGCCACTCGACGCTGAAGCGCTCCTCGCCGCGCGCCATATGAGCCTCAAGCGTGCCATAGGCAAAGCCACAGCGGTCGATCACTCCGGCGTCCTGCCACACGTAGACAACCCGGCAGGCGTTCAGAAACCACACCCCGGCCAGCCGAGCGATGACGGCGACCACCTGCCCTTCGGCTACAGACCGCTCAGCGGACGAAAAGGCTGATATCTGCTCGCTCGATTGGCCGCCGGCATTCACCGCTGGCTGCAGCCTGACCCAGCCGAGCCGGAACATCCGCCAGCCGTCCAGCGCCGCACAGGCGGCTCGAAAGGTCGCCCGACCGTATCCCAGCAAGACCCGATGATGATCGACCGCACAGCCCGGAGGCGGGCCAGTGCGCGACGCGCCGGTCTCGGCATAGCTGCAGGGACGACCGGCCTGGGCGGCCAGAAAGGCGGCCGTCCACGCCGCATCCGGCTGGCGAAACAACACCATGGGCTGACGGCTCAATCAAACTCGCTGTAATTCATCACCCGCCAGCCGTCCTGCCCCTTGCGCAGGCTGAGCAGCAATTCTTTCTGAAACTCTCCGCCCCCGGCCACCGTAATCCTGGCCTGATACTGGAAGGAGACGCTGGTGTCGCCGCGCGGCGTTTCTTTCACCAGGCTGTAATACACCCGCGGCAGCCGGGTATTGGCGTCAATCGCCTGGCCCTCGGTTAGGCGGATCTCGTCCTCGACACGTTTGAGCGCCAGACCTGTGCAGTAATCCTTAGCCGCCTGCAGGTCCATGCGCACATAGTGCGCGTCCAGAAAGCGTTCGGCCACGCCGCGCGGGCTGTTCGGGTCGGGCTGACAGGCGCTCAGGGCGACGATGAGCGCGGGCATGGACAAGCAGAGCAGCAAGCGGTTCATTCGACTGTCCTTCGCCTAGTTTTTCTTCTTGGCAAACAGCGCCTCGAGATGCGCCCGGGCGTCAGCCGCTTGGCTCGGCTCGGCCGCAGGCCGGGCGGCCGGATTGCCCAGCGAAAAATAGTCGCAGAAATTGGCCACGTCTTTGTCCCGAACCGGCTCGACGTTTGGTTCGCGGCAGGCATTTGAGACGTGGGGGTCGTAGAACACACAATTCAGACAGCAGCGCAGGTCTGCCTCACAGCCCGGACAGCTGTCCCGACGGCCGACCCGTTCAACAACATGAATTTCGACCCCGCACTGGTGACAGGTCGGCGACTGTGGCATGGCCCATCCTCCATTTCTCGACACCGCTCTTTATTCGGCACAGACTTATTGATACCATTGTCCTGTTCTTGTCCAGACTATGAAGACACCGACTATTGCCAGCCTGTTGGCCCGCTACGAGGTTTTCCTGCGGGTGGAGCAAAACCTTTCCACCCACACCCAGCGGAACTACCTGAGTGACGTGAGTCAATTTTTTGCCTTTGTGGAAAGGCCCACCCCACGGGCCAACCCGCGCCCGCTCGGTATCCAGCAGATTGATCACCACCTGATCCAGGCTTTTCTGTCGAGCCTGTACCGCGATCACACCAAGAGCTCAATCGGCCGCAAACTCTCGGCCCTGAAGAGCTTTTTCCGTTTTCTGGTCCGCGAGAGCGAGCTACAGCGCGACCCCAGCCTGCAGCTCGCGTCTCCCAAAAAAGACCATCCACTGCCGAGCTATCTACCGGTCGATGAGATGTTTCGTCTCTTGGACGCCCCGCCGCCCGACTCGGCCGCCGGCCTGCGGGCGCGCGCCATGCTCGAAGTCCTGTACTCGTGCGGCCTGCGGGTCAGCGAACTCGTCAGCCTCGACTGGGACGATGTCGATGACAACCTGGAGGTCATCCGGGTGCAGGGCAAGGGCAATACCGAACGGGTGGTGCCGATCGGGCGCCGTGCACTCGACAGCCTGACCCGCTACCGGGCTCAGATTCCAAGCCTGCTGACACCCAAGAAACGCGCCGCCAGCCCCCGGCCGCCCAGCTGTCCGGCCGTCTTTCTCAACCGTCGTGGCGGACGTCTGACCACCCGCAGCGTGGCCCGCAGCGTGGCGGACTACACCCGCACCTGTGGCATCAGCCTGAAAACCAGCCCCCACGCGCTGCGCCACAGCTTTGCTACCCATCTGCTTGAGGCCGGGGCCGACCTGCGCGCCATCCAGGAACTCCTCGGTCACGCCAGTCTATCCACGACCCAAAAATACACCCATGTGAACCTCGACCGCCTCATGGAAGTGTACGATAAGGCGCACCCGCGCGCCTAGCGCGGCGGTGCTCCAATGACGAACGAGGACAGAGGGAAGCCTATGGGGGGAAGACCGACCTTCTTGACCGCACTGTGTTTTCCGTCCTGCATTCTGCATTCTCCGTTCTCCATTCCGCAACAGGAGGTGGTCGGCTCATGAAGGGCTACAGCATGCACGGCACGACCATCGTGTCGGTCCGCCATCAGGGTCGGGTTGTCATGGCCGGGGATGGTCAGGTCAGTCTGGGTGACGCGGTCATGAAACACACGGCACGCAAGATTCGCCAACTGTCCCAGGGCAAAATCCTGGCCGGCTTTGCCGGCAGCACCGCCGACGCCCTGACCCTGTGCGACATGTTCGAAAAAAAACTCGAAGAGTACAATAACAACCTGCGCCGGGCTGCGGTCGAGCTGGCCCGTGACTGGCGTTCAGACCGGGTGCTGCGGCGGCTGGAAGCCCTGATGGCGGTCGTCGACCAGGATTCGTCGCTGCTGATCTCGGGTTTGGGCGACGTGCTCGAACCCGACGACGGCATTCTGGCTATCGGCTCGGGCGGCAACTACGCTCTGGCCGCAGCCCGGGCCTTACGCAAGCACACGGAGCTGGACGCCCGGACGATTGCCGAAGAAGCCATGCGTACGGCCGCAGAGATCTGCGTGTACACCAACGGCCACATCACGCTCGAGGAGCTGTCCTATGGCGAACGCCGCTAATGCTGTCCCCCCTGTCGATCCCGATCCCCAAGAAGCCGTGCTGCCGGTTATGACTCCACGCGAGATCGTGTCTGAACTCGACCGCTATATCATCGGTCAGGCCAAGGCCAAGCGGGCCATGGCCATTGCTCTCCGCAACCGTTGGCGTCGCCAGCAGGTTCCGCCGGAGCTGCGGGATGAGATCGCGCCCAAAAATATTCTGATGATCGGCCCGACCGGGGTCGGCAAGACCGAGATCGCCCGCCGCCTGGCCCGGCTGGCGCAGGCGCCGTTCGTCAAGGTCGAGGCCTCCAAATTCACCGAGGTCGGCTATGTCGGCCGCGATGTCGAGTCCATGGTCCGCGACGTGACCGAACTGTCTGTGAATATGGTTAAGCAGGAGGCCAAGGAACGGATTCAGGTCAAGGCCCAGGCTCAGGCCGAAGAACGGATTCTCGATCTGCTGCTGCCCCCTCCGCCCTCGCGGGCCGGCTTCAGTCAGACCGACGGCCACGACACCAACGACCCGACCCAGCAGCCGGGACAGGCCACCCGCGAGAAGATGCGTCGCATGCTGCGCCGGAGAAAACTCGACGAACGCGAGGTCGAAATCGAGCTGACGCGGCCCGCCGCACCCTTTATCGAGGTCATGGCTCCCCAGGGCATGGAAGACATGGAAAACCAGCTCAAAGAAATGTTCTCGAATATCATGCCCCAGAAGACCAAAAAACGGCGCCTCAAGGTACCCGAAGCGGTCGAGCTGCTGACCCAGGAAGAGGCCGACAAGCTGGTCGATATGGACGCGGTGGTCCGCGAGGCGATCCGCCGGGTCGAGCAAACCGGCATTATTTTCATCGACGAGATTGACAAAATTGCCGGCCGCGACCACGCCCAGGGTCCGGACGTCTCGCGCCAAGGCGTGCAGCGCGACCTCCTGCCCCTGGTCGAGGGCTGCACGGTCAACACCAAATACGGCATGGTCCACACTGACCACGTGTTGTTTGTCGCCTCAGGCGCCTTCCACACCACCAAGCCGTCCGACCTGATTCCCGAGTTCCAGGGCCGCTTTCCGATCCGGGTCGAGCTGGACGCCCTCAACCAACACGACTTCATCCGCATCCTGACCGAGCCCAAGAACGCCCTGCTGACCCAGTACAGCGCCCTGCTGGCGACCGAGAACGTGACGCTCGCCTTTGTGGCCGATGCGGTCGAAGAGATTGCCCGGATCGCCGCCATCGTCAACGAGCGAACCGAAAACATCGGCGCCCGGCGCCTGCATACCGTGGTCGAACGTCTGGTTGAGGATCTGTCCTTCGACGCCCCCGAGCTCGACGGCCAGGAAGTCACCATCAACGCCCAGGTCGTCAGAGACAAGCTCGAAGAGATTGTCAAAGATGAGGATCTGTCGCGGTATATTTTGTGAATTATTTCCGAACTGTGGTGCCCGACTTGTTACGCATCAGGTCGGACACCCGCTGCGCCTCGCCATCGTGTCCACTGAGCAGGGCCTGACGAAACTGCTCGGTCAGCATCCGCATCATCATCGCCTCCTGCGGTCCCAACCCGTCAGCCAACTGGGACAAGCGATCCATGGCCGCCGCAATGTGGGACACGGCGCGTGGCACGTCGCCGTCGGCCCGCAGGGCAATCGCCTGGTGCAGCGAGCGCTGGACCGACTCCAGGCCCCCCTTGGCCTGGGGCCCCAGCACCAGCTCAAGTTCGGGCAGGCGGTTCAGCAGGGTCTCCAGGGCTTCCGGATAGGTGTGCTTGTGTTCCATATGTGCTAGACAGTCTGCTGTTTGCGTACGCAAGTCAAGGTCAGCGGGTCCGGTCCAGCCCGAGGGAGCACCACTATGCGATACATATGCCTGTGGCTCGGCAGCCTGTTCCTCCTCACCAGCTGTACGGTTCAGCAACAGCGCGACGTACTCGGAGCGATTGGCACGGTCATCCCGGGCAGCTCGACCTCGCGCCTGCCGTCGTTCTCCTCTTCCGCTTCCTCAGACAGTCCAGAGCCAAGCGCGGCCCGTCCACCGAGTCCGACCCCACCACCACCCTCGGTCGCGGTGGCTCCACCACCCAGCCCGCCTATGCCGCCGGTCGCAAAAACCGAGGCCGCCTGGGTCTTGCAAACCCTCCAGCGGGCCATGACCGCCGCGCCCGCCCCGTTCCAGGACTGCCTGGCCGACAGCCCGTGTCAGAAGGCGCTGAGCGCCCATCTACGCCAACTGCAAGATCGGGCCAAGGCCACCCTGGAGCTGCCGGCGGTGTACGATCAGTACAATTTGCAGCGCAACCCGTAGGGGCAGGCCCCCGTGCCTGCCCGGCTCCACGGTCCGTGCCCGCCCAGTCCCGCGCCATGACCCCTACCCGCCGCTGTGCTTGTGGAGATAGGCGCGCACGGTCTGCCGCTCGTGTCCCTGGAGCGGCGGTCGGCCCAGCCGGCGCAGCTCAGCATCCATTCGGGTCAACATAGAGTCCCACATGTGAGCCGTCAGCAACCCCGGGTGATACACGCGGTGACAGCCCGAACAGCGCCGGACATAGACCTGGGCGGCCGCGGATCCCGCCTCGGGCAGTTCGGGACCACAGCCCAGCCCGGCCGACAGCACCAGACCCAGCCCAGCCCACCGGACCCGGCTCATCCGGTCTTCTCAGCCGCCGGGTCAGCGCCGAAGGCTTCGCGGCACACCGCCAGCTGGCCGGGGATGTCCTCTATGCTGACCTCAATGGTTTCGATGCTGTTGCGCTCGCTACGCAGCCGCTGCCGCAACCGCCCGACCAGGTGCTGGGCGAGTTCTTCTGAAGACGAGTGGACAATCGGCAACAGACACACGTCCTGGCGCGGCAACACAAAACAACTGCCGTCCTCGCAGCCCACCTCGACCTGCCCGTCACGCTCGGCAATGTCCAGGCAGTCGCTGCGCTCGGGCAGCAGGGTCCGAAAATGGAGCCGGGCGCATTCTTCCTCGGCAATTTTCTTGAGGACCAGAAAATCGACCACATAGCCGTCCGGCCCGACCGGTCCGCTGACCGTGACCTGGGCCTGATAGGTATGACCGTGCAGCGGCTCCCGGAAGCCCGGAAAGGCGATAAAGTGGGCGGCCGTGAAACGCAACTGGTCTTTTCCGATAGCGACTGAAAAGAAAGACATCGTGCCATCTCCACACGTCAGGCAGGCGGGCTGAGATTGCCCGCCACAAAGTCGTATAAACCGCTTCGTCTGAGCAACGTCTCGGGCTCGCCAAAAGCGCGGCCATACTGCTCGGCCGACAGACCGACGGTCTCCCTGAAACGGCTCAGCTCGACCGTGATTTCCGGCCGCAAGCGCTCGCACAGAGCCGTGATCAGGCGCGCGTCATCTCCGGGCCGGGGCAGCAGGTCGTCAATCCTGAGTCCGTGCACACCGCCCAGCAGGCACGACACCATATAGCTCAGCTGCTCGTCGTTGGGTTTGCGCTGCCAGGTCTGTCCGGCGGACATCAGCCCCCGCACACCGGTTTGCTGGCGGACCGAGATGACCGCCTCGGAGCCCGTAGCGTCAAAACCCGGCGCCACAAAGATCAGGGCGGTCTCGTCTCCGTCAATCCGCACCGGATGCGGAATATAGTGGGGCGAGGTATAGCCCGTCAGCTCAAACAGCCGCCGCCGATAGCCGACCACATCGTGCCCGGCCTCGGTCTGCACCCGCCACAGGAAATCGGCCAGCCCCAGGTCCTGCCGCTGACCGAGACGGGCCAGCTGCCGGGCTGCATCGGGCTGATAGCCCTCCCGTTTCATCAGCCGGTAGCCGTCGTCAAGGGACACGCTCAGGGCCAGGGTCTCGGTCCCGTCGGCCTGGTCGGTGTGGGGTGAAACCCGCCGGCCCTGCAAGGGCAGCCGCGCCAGCTCGACATCGGTGGCAAACCGGTTGCCGTACATCGACAGCTTGGCAAACCCCCGCCGACAGTCGGCCAGCGCCACAATGCCGGCCCGGCGAACAGCAAACGTCCCCGAGAAGGCTAAACCTCGCCCGCTCATCAGCGAGCCGTGGCCAAGAATCGTGACCTCCATCGTCCATCACCAGCCGTCAGGACGGCGTCCCGCCCGCGTATCGGTCGTCATTCCTCAAACACGTGGAGCTGCATATCGGCCGTTGCCCGCTCCTCAACCGTCCGCCAGTCATGGTCGGGCAACACCGTCAGTTCGGGTGCGAGCTGGCTCCACTTCTTCACCCGCCAGATCTTATCCCACCAGGCGCTCCGATCAAAGGCCAGCCCGGGCAGACGGGTATACACATACTGCTGCCTGGTCCAGGCCAGGTTGCCGCATAACAGTACCGGTCCCGAGGGAAGCCGGACGAGTACTGCCAGACCGCCCGCAGTCATGCCGCTGGCGTCGAGCACCACCAGGCTGCCGTCGCCGAACACGTCCTGGGCCGCAGCCAGCAGGCCGAGCGGTTCGGCCTGGCCAAAATCTATGAACCGCCACCGGGTGACCTGGTCATACTCTTTGGGCAGGTACGCCCCCAGCCCGGTCTGCCCCAGCGCGGCGGCGTGTTCAGCGCGGCTCACCACCGCCACCGCCTCGGAAAAATGCTCCAACTCTCCAGCATGGTCGGGTCGCAGGTCGGGCAGAATGACGTGCGTCGGCCCGTCGGCCGACAGCCGGGCGTCTTCGAGCTGGGCGACAATGTCCTGGCCGCTGTCCAACCGGGCTCGTCCGATGACGGACAGCGGTATTTCCAGGTAGGTCTGGGGACCATCGGCCGAGGAGTCGGCCAGCGCCCGGTTGAGCCCGGCGCCAACCAGGACCAGCCCCTGGTCGGGGTGCTGGATGGCAAACACCAGCACGTCGAGCTGTGTCCGGCCAAAGACGCTGCCGCCCTCATACACCAGCCGGCTCGGCAGGGTCAGCCAGCCGGTCTGAAAAACGTGCAGCCGCAGACCTGGGGTGCCGCGATACGTCTCGGGCCAGTTGTGCAGCTCGGGCACGATATATGGCGGCCGCAGGGGTTCGTGGCAGGCACCCGCCAGCACCGCCAGCAGGCCGACCAGGCTGAGGACCGATAAGCGGACATGGGCGGTCATGGATGTGTGTATAGACGATGAGCCGCGGCACAGCCAAGAGCCGCCCGTGCCGAGGGGCGGCCGGCAGCAGTTTTCCCGAGTTGACCTGTGTCATGCTCTCGACTATTGTTGGGAGCGCTTTGCGTGAGATGCTAGTACGGCCAGGAACATCAAGCACTTAGGGCGAGTAGAACCCTGAGTCAGGCCCAACACGAGCCGAACGGCGGTCCGTATACAGCTCGCAGAAGCGGGAACTGGAACGTGGACATGCTTGCGCACCAGAAAGGGAGCAGTCAGCAATGGTAGGTGTCCCGGGAACACAGGAGCGGCTGGCCCTGGCAGACATAGAAGACCGGCTGCGACGGCTGCGGGGACGGCTGAATCGCTACACCTTCCAGCACCGCGTGTATATTTTCGGCACGGCCCTGGCCCTGGTCAGCTGCGTTCTGATCGTGTGCGCCTATAAGCTCGAGCTGGCCTCCCCTCTTTTTGCCTGGGTCAGCTGGCCGCTCGGCCTCGGTCTGCTCGTCCTGCTGTTTGTCAGCCTGCGGCGCGGCGTGCGGGAGTGGGCGGATGTGGTCCGGGCCGCCCGCCGGGCCGATCAGCGCGCCGGCCTGCAAGAGCGCGTCTCGACCCTGGCCGCCCAGCTCCAGGATGGCGTGGTCGGCACAGCCCCGCCCTCGCGCCTGTGGCCGCACCTGCTGGCCGATAACACCGCCCGGCTGGCCGACTGGGACCTCCCCAAGGTCGCTCCGCGCCGGATTCCGTGGACCAGCCTGCCCTTTTTGGCCGCGCTCGGCCTGTTGAGCCTGACCAGCCTGATTCCATCCCTCTCCTCCCAGCAGCAGGACGACCCGTTCAGCCTGGTCAATATGCAGCAGCTGGCCCAAAACCTGCCTGAACGGATGGAAAAGCTGATTGACGAACAAATGTCGCTCATCCCTCCGGCCTCGGAAAACTGGGGCGAGAGCAGCATGTTCCCCCAGAACGAGACGCCGGCGGCCGAGGGCCAGGACCAGCCCATGGCCATGGACGGCGACACGACTAACCCGGCCCTGCAAACCCTGGCCTCACTGTCCGACGAACTCCAGCAGTCGATCCGTGATACCCTGCACGGCTTGTCGATTCCGCCCACCCCAGACCCGTCAGCCCAGCCCGAGGCGCCCACCGCCCCACCCCTGCCCGATCATTTGGATCTCGACGCCCTGCAAGCTGCCATCACACCCAAGGACCAGGCCGATTATTCGATCCAGGGCACGGACAGACCGCAGGGCGGACGCACACGGGAGGCGACCGACGCCGCCGGCCCGGCCGGCATGCCGACCCAGGGCAGCGGCCTGCAACAGCTCAGCCAAGCTCGCCTGGGCCGCAAAAACGCCCGCGGCAGCTTTCAACCCCAGACCCCGCAGATGCCGGGCAGCGGCGGCAGTGCGGGCGGAGCGGGGATGGGAGCCGGCAGCGGCACCGACCCGAACCTGTTCGGCAACCGGGCCAGTCTGGGCGACAGCCCGCAGACCTTCCAGCTGTCGCTGGACAGCACCTATGAACTCACCCGGGGCGGGGACGGCGAGCCGGTCAAGTACGAGGGCGAGCTGCCGCCCAGCAAATCGCGCCGCCGGTTGAGTCAGGAGCAGTCTTTGGACGACGCCATCCGCAAGGCCAAGATCCCGCCCGAATACGAGGCTATTGTCAAACGTCTGTTTTCCCGAGGAGGGTCGAGATGAGCGAAATGCCGAGCGAAATGCCGAGCCAAACCACGACCGACGTTCCTGCGGCCAGCCTCGTCGCCGAGTTCCAGGAAACGTTTCGCCGCATCCAGTCAGAAGTGGCTCGGGTCGTGATCGGCCACGACGAGTTGATCGAGAACATCCTGATCGCCTTTTTTGCCGGCGGCCACGTGCTGATCGAGGGCGTGCCGGGAACGGGCAAGACGCTGATCGTCCGCTCGCTGGCCGAAGCGCTGAACCTCAGCTTCAGCCGGATTCAGTTTACGGTTGACCTCATGCCGGCCGATGTCACCGGCACACGTATGATCATGGACGGCGAGGACGGCCGGCGCGATTTCAGCTTCGTGCCGGGGCCGATCTTCTCGCACGTGCTGCTAGCCGACGAGATCAACCGCTCCACCCCCAAAACCCAGGCCGCCCTGCTCGAAGCCATGGCCGAACTGCAGGTGACGGTGGCCGGCACCACCCACCGCCTGGCGCCGCCCTTTTTTGTCCTGGCCACTCTCAACCCGATCGAGATGGAGGGCACCTACCCGCTGCCGGAAGCCCAGTTGGATCGCTTCTTCTTCAAGGTCCGCCTGCGCTATCCGACCCATCAGGAGGTCCGGCGCATCATCAGCACGACCACGACGACCGAACTGCTCAAGATCCAGCCCGTCTTTGAACAGGCCCCGGCCCCGGGAAAAATCATGGCCCTGCGTCATCTGGTGCGCGAGGTCATCGTCGCCCCGCACATAGAGGAGTATATCGCGGCCCTGATTCATGCCACGATTCCGGCCGAGGCAAGCTATATGAGCCCGGAGGACAAGGCCAGTGTGACGCTGGCTAAAGACGACGAGATCAACCGCTACGTGTCTTTTGGCTCAAGCCCGCGCGGCGGCCAGACCCTGATGCTGGGGGCCAAAGTCGTGGCCCTGCTCGACGGCCGGGCCAACGTCAGCTACGACGACGTGAACCGGGTGGCCGGGCCGACCCTCAACCATCGCCTGGTGCTCAATTTTGCGGCCGAGGCGGACAATGTCGATCCCAACAGCCTGATTGAGCGCATCCTCACCAGCGCGCGTCAACTCCAATAGGGCGATCCGACCGTGGCCAGCCTTGATTCCGCCTTTTTCAAGACCCTGAACCGGTTTCATATTCGCGTCCGCACGGCGCGCGGCCACCGTCCGGGTGAAACCCCGATTCCGCGCACCAGCCAGGCCTCGGGCATCGAGTTTGAATCCTTCAAGGAGTACTCGCCCGGCGACGATTTCCGGTATCTGGACTGGAACGCCGTGGGTCGGCTCGGTCAGCTCATGGTTCGGACCTTCACCGCCGAACGCGAGATTCCGTTCCACCTCTTCCTCGACACCAGCGCCTCAATGGGCGTGCCGACCGTGGACGACAAGTTCAGCTTTGCCCTGGATGTCATGTCGGCCCTTAGCTATGTCGTGCTGGCCAACAACAACACCCTGCGGCTGATTGCCCTGTCCGCCCCCGACACCCGAACGCCGGCCTTTCGGGCGACTCCGTTTCTGCGCCACCGCAGCCGATTTTTTCGGCTCCGGCCGTTTCTTGACAGCCTGTCGGCGAGCGGCAAGACCACGCTGCAAGAATCGGTCCGGGCCTATATCGGACAAACCCTGGAGCCCGGGGTGGCGATCATCATCTCGGACTTCATGACCCCGGCCGAACAGTACACAGAGTCGCTGGCCTTTCTCAAAACGCGCGGCTATGAGGTCAAGGCGGTCCACGTCCTGGGCGCCGCCGAGCTGGACCCCAGGCGTCTCTTCCGCCGCGGCAAGCTGCACGACGTTGAGGACGGCGCCGAGCGCTGGATCACTCTCAGCGAGGCCAACCTGGGCCGCTATCAGGAGCTGTTGCAGGCCCACCTCGACGCCGTGCGTGACTTCTGTCACCAACACCAGATTCTGTACAGCCGGGTCTCGACCCGTCAGACGGTCAGCCAGGTGGTCAGCCACGAACTAACCCGAACCGGGCTGCTGGCCCTGCGTTAGGACACGCGTGTCATGGGCATTCTGAATCCCGCCGCCCTGCCGCTCTTTGCCCTGCTGGGCATTCTGATCCTGGTCTACCTGCGGGAGCGCTGGCGGAAACGGGTTGAGGTGTCCAGCCTGATGTTCTGGAACGAAATCAGGGAGGACAGCGTCCGCGTCCGGCGGTTCATGCCGAGTCTGCTGTTCCTGCTGCAAGCCCTGCTGCTGAGCCTGCTGCTGAGCGGGCTGCTGCACCCCTACCGCCCCCATACGGTCACCGAGGTTCAGGGCAGCCGCCACATTCTGGTCTTTGACGTGTCGGCCAGCATGCAGGTCCGTGAGGGCACCACCCAGCGCTTCAGCCTGGCCCGCGACCAGGCCGTCCAGGTCGTGCGATCCCTCGGACCGCTCGACGAGGTGATGCTGATCAGCGTGGCGGCCCGCCCCCGGGTGGTCAGCGGCTTTACCACCGACCACCGCGTCTTTCTGCACCTGCTCGAATCGCTGCGGCCCGAGGACAGCCCAACCAACCTCGACCTCGAGCGCGACCGGGCCGGACAGCGGGCCAGCGTCCACGTTTTCACCGACGTGCCCCAGACCCAGCTCAGCCTGGCCCATGATCAGCTGGCGCAGCTGGTCTATCACCGGGTTGGTCGCAACGACGACAATATCGCCCTGGCCGCCCTCAACCTGCACCAGAACCCGTTCCAGCACTACTCGCAGGCGCGCGCCTATATTCTGGTCCGCAACTACGCCGCGCGTACCAAGCGGGGCATCCTGACGGTCCGCCTGAACGAGCGCCAGATCTTCCGCCGGGCGTTCAGCCTGCCGGCCCGCGAGAGCGCCTCCTTTTCGATCGGCAACTTCAGCGAGGCCGGCCAGCTGGTCGCCCGGATCAGTCCCGACGACGGGCTGTCGGTCGACAACCAGGCCCTGGCCTGGGTGGCTCAGGGCCATGAGCGCCGCCTCGTCCTGGTCTCGGCCAGCACCAGCCTGCACAGCGAGCTGCAACGGGTCAGCCGTTCGATTCCCAACCTCAGCCTGACTGCGGTCAGTCCGGACGACTTTTCCACGCTCAGCCTTGAGCCCCAGGACATCGTCCTGTTCCACCAGTTCGTCCCCGACACGGCGGTCGCCGCCAACAGTTTGTACATCTTCCCGCCCCTGGACAATCCGCTCTTTCCGGTCGTGGCCGAAGCGAAAGATCTCAGCATTCTGGACTGGCGTGAGAGCCACGAGATTCTGCATAACCTGCAGTATGTTGACGCCCTGCCGCTCAAGAAGGCCCGGGTGCTGGCCCTGCCCTCGTGGGCCCAAGTCCTGATTTCGTCACGCACAGCCGGCGGCGAGGTACCGCTGGCACTGACCGGCGAAAAGGACGGCCACCGGGTGGTGTGCCTGGCCTTTGACCTGGGCCGGGGCAACCTGACCGACTCCGACAATCTGAGCCTGCTGCTGCTGTTTCTGAACGCGGTGCGCTGGCTGCTGCCGCCAGACCCCGACGTACCGGCCCTGACCACGCCCGGCGAAACCTTCTTTGTGCCAACCTCGGTTGCGCTTGAGACGCTCGAGCTGACCCTGCCCAGCGGCGAAACGCGCTCACTCGAAGCCGCAGCGGTGGATGTTCCACACGTGGGCGCCTATCGGCTGCAAAACGGCGACTACCGGACCATGTGGTACGCGAATTTGTTTGATGAACTCGAGTCGGACATCGGACGCCGGCCTCAGGCCGAGCCCGCTCCAGAGACGACGCCGGTCGTTCTGGACACCTCCCAGGCTCCCCACCAGGTCAGCCGCACCGTGCCGGTCGAGTTTGGCCAGCTGTTGTACTACGGCGCCGCAGGCCTGCTGTTTCTGGAATGGCTGTACGCGCTGTGGCGGTATACCCGAGCGAGGGCGGAATGAGCTACGACATTTTCGGACGCAGCTATGTTTTTCTTGAGCCGGACTGGTTCTGGCTGCTGGCCCTGGTCCCGCTGTTGTGGCTGCCGCTGGTGTGGCAGCGCGGACGGGGGGTGTTGTTCAGCGCCGTCGTGCTGCGCAGCCTGGCCGCAGTCGCCCTGGTCGCCGCCCTGGCCGGCCTCAACCTGCAAACCACCCTGTCGGAGCATAAGCTGGCCCTGGTTGCGGCGCTGGATACCTCGGACAGCATCTCGCGTGAGGGCCGCCAGTGGATGAACGACTATCTGGCCCAGCTGCGCGGCCATCTGAGCGCCGAAGAGGAGTTTTCCGCCCTGTCGTTTGCCACCGATACCAGCCTGCTTGTCCCGCCCGGCCCGCCGACTTCGGTCAGCGTGGCGGTTGATCCGGACGAGGCTCACACCGGCGGCGGAACCAATATCGCCGAAGCCCTGGAGCGGGTGTTTGCCCTCTACCCCGAACAGGCCCAGAAGCGCCTGCTGCTCATGACTGACGGCAACGAGACGAGCGGCTCGGCGCGCCAGCATCTGGCCCTGGCGCGGCAGATGGGCATCAGTATTTTTCCGGTCATTCCACCCTCGGGCCAACAGCCCGAGATCTCCCTGGAGAAATTCGTCATCCCGCCCCTGGTGCGGGAGGGCAGCGTCTTTACCCTGCGTCTGGTGGTCCGCAACGGGAATGAGCAGGCGGTCGAGGGCCGGGTGACCATCCACGCTAACCGGGATCGGCTGACCAACCAGTCGGTTCAACTCGGGCCCGGTCTGTCGGTTTTCGAGGTGCCGGCCCAGATCATGCAGCCCGGCAACTATCTGCTGCGGGCCGAAATCAGGGCCGAGCCGGATACCGTGGCCGGTAATAACCGCCAACACGCCACCCTGGCCGTCTCGGGCAAGGTCCGCTCGCTGGTCATTACCGACAACCCGCGCACCCACCTGGCCCGTGCGCTTCAGCTCAAGGAAGTCGATATCGAGTTTCGCAGTCCCGAGGGGATCCCGACCAGGCTGTCGGATCTGCTCGATTATCACTGTCTAGTGTTTGACGATATCGGCCGGGGCGGCATCACCGACCGCCAGATGCGGGTCATCGAGCGCTATGTACGCGATTTTGGCGGCGGCTTTCTGATGGCCGGGGGCACCCGGTCTTTCGGCGATCTGGCCTTTCGAGAGACGCCGGTCGAGCGGGTCTTACCCATCACCTTTCAGGAGCAACCCCCGCCCGCGCCCAAAACGCTCAAAAAGAAACGTATCCCGATCGCCCTGTTTCTGATCATCGACCGCTCCAACAGCATGGGCTACAACAGCAAGGTCCGGGGGCTGCACGACGGCCAGAAAATGCACTACGCCCAGCAGGCGGCCCTGGCCGTGCTAGGCCAGCTCAGGGACACCGACATGGCCGGGGCGGTCGCCTTTGACTCGGAAGCCTATGTGCTGTCTGCGCTGAGACCCCTGTCCCAGAACCGGGACGAGTTGCGCGATAAAATAGAACGTCTGCAGTACGGCGGCGGCACCGATTTTTTCAGGGCCCTGGAAACCGCGGCCGACCAGCTGGGACAGACCCGTCGGGCCATCCGCCACATCATCCTGCTGACCGACGGCGACACCAACCGCAGCCCGGCCGACCACTACCCCCTGGTCCATTTGGTTAGCCAGCGCCAGATTTCGATTACCACGATCCGGATCGGGGCCGACACCGTCAACCTGCGGCTGCTGTCCTACATGTCCGAAAAAACCAAGGGCCGGTTTTACCACGTCTCTGACGCGGCACGGCTGCCCCAGCTGCTGGTCAAAGACACCCGGCAGACCCTGGGTGAGGACGACGAGGAAGACGAGGACGAGGAGGATCAGGAGCCCAAACAGATCCAGCCCCTGGTCGGGGTGCGCGGCCAGATCCTGAGCGGCCTGCACGACTTCCCCGACCTCGACGAATACATGTTGACCAACCCCAAGAAGGGCGCCAAAGTCCAGCTGTACACCGACGCCAAGGAGGAACGCGACCCGATTCTGGCCACCTGGCAGTACGGGCTGGGCAAGGTCGTGGCCGTGACCTTCGATCCCAGCGGTAGCGGGTCGGGCAACTGGATCCGCTGGCCGGGTTTCGGCAAGTTCTGGTCGCAGGCCGTGCGCTGGTCAATGCGCGACGAGACGGCCTGGGAATACCGGATCAGCATGCCCCAGCGGCGCAACCGGACCGTGCTGCGGGTGGAGTCGTACGACAGCGACCAGGACGGCATTTTGCAGGCCCGCCTGCCCCGCGGCGCAACGAGCGACCTGATCACCCTGATGCCGGTCGCCCCACGGGTGTACGAGGCGGTCATGGCCC